>DASRTX010000325.1:0-3845 GCA_035655715.1 Myxococcales bacterium
GAAGTGCGGCTGCACCGGCAGCGGCGGAGGAACCTGGGCGCGGAACGGTTCGTCCGGCATCAGCGGCGCCACGGGCGCGGCGGCGGGTGCTGGCTGCGCCTGGGCCGTGGCGCTGGCCGGCGGCGCCGCCGCGGCCGCCTCGCCGGGCTTCTGCGCCTGGTTGCCGGGCTGCGCCTCCTTGGCCCCCTGAGACGCCACGCCTGCGTCGGCCGCGCCAGGAATCGCTGCCGACGCCGCCGGCGCGGGTTGCGCCTCGGCGGGAGCCGCGCCCTGCCGGCCCGCGGTCACCGTCTCCTTCTTGGAGCCCGTGCAGGCGCAGAGCAACGCTGCCATCCACACCACGCGCTTCATCGCTGCGCTCCTTGCGCGCCGGCTGAGGCCGACTTCGGCGCGGGCACGACGTCGAGCTGGATGCGCTGCTGCGGCAGGAGGAACTGCCGGGCGAACTGCTGCGCCGCCTGCGGGGTGACCGCACGATAGCGGGCAATGTCGCGCGGCAGGTATCCCGGATCGCCGAGGAAGGTCTCGAAGAGGTTGAGCAGGTCGGCGCGGCCTCCGAAGCCGCCGATGCGCTCCACCGTCCGCAGCCGGCCCGCCACGATGTTGCGCGTGGCCCGATCCACCTCCTCGCGCGTGGGCCCCTTTTCTTGAAGCTCCGCCACAATCTGCTCCACCACCGGCAGCAGCTCGGCAATGGCGTGGCCCTGCGCCGCGGTCACCGTGATCTGGAACCAGCCGCCCAGCCCGAGCGTCACGTTGCTGGCGCTCACCCCGGCGGCGAGGTGCCGCTCGAACACCAGGGCCTTGTAGAGCCGCGAGGTCTTGCCGGTGCCGAGCACGTCGGCCAGCACGTCGCCGGGCGGCTCTTCGTCGGTGAACTGCTTGACTCCCTTCCACGCCAGGATCAACCGCGGCACCTCCGCCAGCTTGTCCTCCACGGTCTCGCGGGTGATGCCCTTCAAGTCGGCCTGCGGGACCTCCGGCCGCGGCACCGCGGCGTTGCGCGGGACGGGACCGAAGTACTGCTGCACCAGCTCCTTGGCGACCTTGGGATCGAAGTCGCCGACGATGGCCAGCGACGCGTTCTGCGGCCCGTAGAAGGTGCGGAAGAACTCGCGCACGTCCGCGGCGGAGGCAGCCTGGATGTCGGCGATGTCCCCGATCACGCAGTCGTAATACGGGTGCGGCTTGGGAAAGAGCAGGTCGCAGAGGCGCAGCCCCGACTGGCCATAGGGGCGGTTCTCGTAGCTCTGCCGCTTCTCGTTGGAGACCACGTCGCGCTGGATCTTCAGCTTCTGGTCGTCCAGCGTGTCCAGCAGGTAGCCCATGCGATCCGATTCGATCCAGAGCGCGGCGCCCAGCTGGCTTGCGGGCACCACCTCGAAGTAGTTGGTCCGGTCGAAATTGGTGGTGCCGTTCACGCCGGTGGCGCCGATCGACTCCAGCGCCTGGAAAGGCGAGGGCTGCACGTGCCTGGAGCCGGAGAACATCATGTGCTCGAAGAGGTGGGCGAACCCGCTGTGCCCCGGCGTCTGGTTGGCCGCGCCCACGTGGTACCAGACGTCCACCGCCACCTGTGGCAGCCGGTGGTCCTCGCTGAGGATCACGGTGAGCCCGTTGGGGAGCTGGTACTTCTCGAACTTGATGTCGGGGTCGGCGGCGCGCGCGGCAAACGTCACTGCGAGCACCGAGACCGCTGCGAGGCTGCGCATGGACGACCTCCGGCGGGCTTGCCTACTCCGGCATCCGCTGCGTGGCAAGGCGCGAGTTGGAGTAGGCGGGATCCTGCGTCACCTCGTCCCCCAGCCACGCGGGGCGATCGAAGCTCTCACGTTCACTCTGCAGCTCTATTTCGGCCAGCCAGAGATCGCGGCCGCGGAAGTGGTCGAGATCGAACCGCCCCACGCGGCGGCGCACCTTGCGCAGCGTGCGCGAGCACATGCGCAGCAGCGCCTCGGCGTCCTCCGCGGGGATGGGATAGTTGAATTCGGCGCGGGAGAGCAGGCCCTTGCCCTTGATGGTCAGCTCGGCATGCCGCGTCCCGTCCGGCCCCACCACCAGCCTCACTCTCACCGTGGGTTCGGTGCAGAGGTACCCCTGCTCCAGGTCGTTCCCATCCGGCAACTCGCTGGGCAGCCTCTCCTTCTTCACCAGGAACTTCCGCTCGATCTCGACAGGCATGGTTCCTTCTTCCGACCTGATTACAGCAATGGTTTGAGCCAGGTGCGGGCGTCGTCGAGCTCCTGGGAGATGACCATGTGGCCCATGGGATATTCGTGCCAGGAAACGGCGAGGCCCAGGCGGGTGAGTTGGTCGCGCAGGGAACGTCCCAGCGAGATGGGCAGCAACGGGTCCTCCGTGCCGTGGGCGGCGAAGACGGGAAAACCCTTCAGCCCTTCCGGCGCCGAGAGATCTTGCGGCTCCAGCGCGCGCACCACTCCGGAGAGCGAAAGCACGCCGGCGACCAGGTCCGGCCGCTTCAACGCCACGCCCAGCGCCATGCCCGCGCCCTGGCTGAAGCCGAGCAGGATGGGCCGCGGCGAGCCCCGGGCGATCTCCTCCACCGCCGCCAGTGCCGACGCCACCGCTTCCCGCACCTCGCCGGCATCGAAGGAGAGCCCGCGCGCATCCTGGACCAGGCTGAACCAGGCGCGCATCGGCCCTCCCAGCGCGAGGGGGCCCTGCAGCGACACCGCCCGCAGCCGCGGGTCCAGCGCAGGGGCGATGGACAGGAGATCGTGCTCGTCGGCGCCGTAGCCGTGCAAAAGGACCATCGTGCGCGACAGCCCGGGGGCGCGCGGCGGCAGCTCGATGGCATTGAGCTTCACGGAGCCCTTCTACCCCCGGGCGGCTTGCTGCTGCACGGGCGGCGGAACAGCGTGGGGCGAGGGGATGCGGCCCGCCAACGAGGCCACCAGCATGGCCAGGTCCACCGGCTCCACGGGTTTGCTGACGTGCGCATGGTATCCGGCGAGCAGCGAACGGCGCTGATCGTCCGACCCGGCGTACGCCGTCAGCGCTGCGGCCGGAACGGTGGGATCGATCTCGCGCACCCGCCGGATCAGGGCATACCCGTCCTCGGTGGGCAAGCCGATGTCCGAGAGCAGGACGTCGGGCCTGCGCTCCTCGATGGAGGCGATGGCCTCCGCTGCAGTCGCCGCGGTGCGCACTGTCGCGCCGCAGCTCACCAGCACCGCCGCCACCAGGTCGCGCGCATCGGCCTCGTCGTCCACCACCAGCACGTCCAGGCCTTCCAGCAGCTTGTCGCCGGCCGTCTTCGGCTCCAGCGCGGTCACCACCCGATGCGAGTCGTCGTGCGGGGGGACGGAGGGCTGCGTGACCACGGCGCGAACCGGCATCCGCACCACGAAGGTGGCCCCCTTCCCCTCTCCCTCCGACTCGGCGCGCACGGTACCGCCGTGCACCTCGACGAGGTGCCGCACGATGGCGAGGCCCAGGCCGAGCCCGCCCTGCGCGCGGGTCATCGAGCTGTCGGCCTGCCAGAAGCGGTTGAAGACGTGCGGCAAGAAGGGGGCGGGGATGCCCATGCCCGTGTCCACGACGCTGATCTCCAGCTCGGAGAGCACGCGCTGGATGCGCAGCTCCACCTTGCCCTCGCGGGGAGTGAACTTGATGGCGTTGGAGAGCAGGTTCCAGATGACCTGCTGGATGCGATCGGGATCGCCGATGAACTCCTCCGACCCCGGCTGCAGGTCGGCCTGGAGCAGCACGCCTTTGGCCTCGGCGGCGGGCCGCACCGCTTCCAGCGCCCCCTGGGCGACGGCGTGGAGATCGGTCTTCTGCACGTTGACCCGCAGCTTGCCGGCGATGATGCGCGAGACGTC
>DASRTX010000326.1:0-6333 GCA_035655715.1 Myxococcales bacterium
CTGGCTGCCGCGATCGAAGTTGAGCGAGTTGCACAAGACCGGCACGTCGCGCAGGAGCTCCTGCAGCACGGGACCCAGCCGGTGACCGAGCGCCAGGCTTCGCACCGCGGGATATTCGAGATAGAGATCGTTGATCTTGAAGGAATGGGTCCGCCGTGCCTCCGCGCCCACCTCTCGCATCAGGCTTCGGCGATTGGTCACCAGATCGTCCACCACGATGCGGTCGGAGAGGCGCGCCCAGGCGTCGTCGGACAGCCCGGCGACGTCGTCGATCTCCGATTGCGAATAGAACCCGGGCAAGATGAGGTAGCCGCCCACCTCCCACCGGCGACGGGCGGCGGCGATATCGATCGCTTCCATTTGGGCCGGGGACACTAGCTGGCCGGGTTCTGGACGCGCAAGGTGAACCAGAAGCGGCTACCCTTGCAACCAGGGACGGGCCCTGCCGGTTTGCAGGCTATTCCGCAGCGCGGAATCAATTGGAGGCGCTGCGGAATGCGGCGCGTCAAGCCCGGGAAGCCCTTTCTGCTCTTCAACAAGGGTGTGGCGGGGTGCTATAGCTTGCCACCCGCAACCTCACCTGCTCTCCGCAACATTCTCCAAAGTCGTGTCGTGATCGGAGCCGTCCATGCGTGCTCTCGCCGATTGGTCATTCCAGATGGTTCGTTTCAGCGTGGCCTGCATCGGCGCGCTCACCCTGCACGCGTGCGGAGGCGCGCCCAACCTCGGACAGGCCTCCACGAACGCGTCCGCCGATCCGGCAGCGGCATCGTCCGCGGCTGCGCGGCCCGCGCCGGAAGCGAGCAGTGGCGACAGGGACGAGAACGGCGACGATCCGCACGTCCAGGTCAAGACGCTCTCCAACCGCGCGGATCTGATCAGCGGCGGCGATGCGCTGGTGGAGGTCGTGCTCTCCAAGCCGAAGCTGGCCAGTTCGGTCCGGGTTCAGCTGAACGGCAGCGACATCAGCAGCAAGTTCGCGGTCCGCGCCGGCGGCAGGATCCTCGGCGTGGTCACCGGGCTCGTGAACGGCGACAACCTCCTGGTTGCGAGCACCTCCAAGAGCCATGCCGCGCGGCTGGTGATCACCAACCATCCGATCGGCGGACCCGTCATCGCCGGGCCGCAGACGGCGCCGTTCGTCTGCGCCACGCCGACGCCGCAGGCGGCGACGGCCCTCTCTGCCGCCACCAATGCGAGCGGCCTCCATACCTCGGCGATCGACGTCCAGTGCAACATCGCCACCGAGACCTTCCTCTTCTACCGGACGACCGCGCCGGGATGCGTGAACGTGCTGCCCGACCCGAACCCGCCTGCGGTCGCGAACGCCAACGCCTGCTTCAAGCCCTTCACGGGGGGAACGCCCGCCGATCTCGCCCTCACCACCACCGATCAGGGCGTGACCATGCCGTACATCGTGCGCGTCGAGCGCGGCACGATCGACCGCGGCATCTTCGACGTGGCGGTGCTCTTCGATCCGGGGCAGCCATGGACTCCCTTCGCTCCGCAGCACGGCTGGAACGGGAAGGTTGTCTACACCTTCGGCGCCAGCACGGGGCAACCCCACCGGCAGTTCCGCACCGAGCAGAGCTGGAACGACGACGAGGCGTTGAAGCGCGGCTTCATGGTGGCCGACAACAGCATGACCGACTCGCTCTTCAACTCCAACCGCGTCGCCAACGCCGAGGCGTTGATGATGTTGAAGGAGCACATCGTCGAGACCTATGGCGAGATCCGCTACACGCTGGGGAACGGCTGCTCGGGCGGCTCCATCCAGCAGCTCACCGCCTCCTCGGTCTTCCCCGGCCTCCTCGACGGTGTGCAGCCGACCTGCACGTATCCGGACTCCGAGACCACGGGCATGGAGGTCCTGGATTGCACGCTGCTGGTGAACTACTTCAACTCGGCCGCGTTCGCGAACTCGAACATCGGCCTCACGCAGGCGCAGATCAACGCCAAGAAGACGGCCATCGCCGGCCACCTGGATCAGACCGCCTGCTGGGGTTGGAACAACACCTTCGGCAGCAACGGCAAGCCGGGCAACTTCAGCCCCAACCTGGTCATCAACGGCGTCACCGGCGCCGCGGCTCCGATCGGAGCGCTCCGCAACAACTGCCAGCTTCTCCTCAGCCAGGTCTACGATCCGATCAGCAACCTGACCGGACCGCGCTGCGGCGCAGCGGACAACTCGATCTCGATCTTTGGCGCCGCTGACGGGACGGTCAACCGCGGGCGTTCGACCACCGACAACACCGGCATCCAGTACGGTCTCAAGGCGCTCGTCTCCGGAGCGATCTCCGCCGAGGAGTTCGTCACCTTGAACGAGAAGATCGGCGGCTTCACGCCCGACGTGAATCCATCGCCCGACCGCACGGCCGCCGATCCCGACGCCCTGCGCATCGCGTACACCACCGGCCTCGTCTCCGCCGGCCAGCTGGCGAAGACGCCCATCATCGATCTGCGCGGCTTCGACGAGCGCACGCCCAACCTCGGCGCCGGACCGCTCTTCGGCATCCACCAGATCTGGCGCAGCTACGCGCTGCGTGCGCGGCTCGACCAGTCCAACGGCAACCACGACAACCACGTCTTCTGGCGCTTCGGGAACCAGCTCACCGCGCCCGCCGCTTCGGGCCTGACCGTGTCGTCCTTCCTCACCATGGACCAGTGGCTGGCCAACATCGAGAAGGACAAGACCAACCTGTCGCGCGAGAAGAAGGTGGCGAAGAACAAGCCCGCCGGCGCGGTGGACTTCTGCTTCCTGCCCGCCGACACCACCTTCTCCAACAAGATCTTCGACTTCTCCGTCTGTGACGCCGACCCGGGCCTGGTGACGCACGCCTCTCCCCGCCAGATTTCGGGCGGCCCGGTGGCGGAAAACATCCTCAAGTGCCAGCTCAAGGCCCTCGACTTCAACGATCCCGCGTACGGAGGCGCCGCCTTCACCGCCGATCAGCAGGCCAGGCTCCAGGCCGTGTTCGCCCGTGGCGTCTGTGATTGGACCAAGCCCGGCGTGAACCAGGTGCCGTTCCTGGGGCCGCGGACCTTCCAGGATGGCGCAGGAGGCAAGCTGCTGGGGCAGGCCCCGCAGTCGCGCCGGTGCGAAATCAACCGCGGCGGCTCCTGCGTCCCGAAGGACGACGACGGGGATGACGACGACGACGGTGGCGACGGGGATCACCGCGGCCGGGACTAGCTCGTCTTTGACATCCCGCTTCGAGTGGATCGATGATCCGGATCCACTCGTCGCCGGAGGTCACCCATGGCGCCTCGACGCGGAACCACCCGCCGCCGTTTCCTGCAATCCGCCGCGCTGGCCGCGGCGGGCCTCGGTCTGCCCAAGGCCTTCGCCGCGGAGACTCCCGACCTCAAGCTGAAGAAGCCGATCAAGATCGGCTGCCAGACCATCCTCTCCGGACCGCTGGGCGGGTACGGCGAGTTCATGCGCAAGGGCACCGTGCTCGCGGTGGAGGAGATCAACAAGGCCGGCGGCATCGGCGGCAGCCCCATCGAGGTCAACTTCCGCGACGAGGAGTTGAAGGTCGACGTGGGCGTCAAGAACGCGCGCTACTTCGTGCAGGACTGGGGCGCGGACTTCCTCATCGGCATCGATTCCAGCGCGGTGGCGCTGGCGGTGGGCGAGATCATGCCCTCGCTCGACCGCATCCTGGTGGTCACCCACGGCGCCACGGAGAAGTTCAACGAGGACCTGGTCTTCAAGCGCCACAACCGCCACTGCTTCCGCGTCTGCGTGCCGGTGTACCAGGACGGCATCGCCTCGGCGATGGTGGCGAAGGACCTGCCCGTCAAGCGCTGGGCCACCATCTCGCCCGACTACGAGTACGGCCACACCTCCTGGAAGATGTTCCGCGCGTATCTCAAGAAGCTGAAGCCGGAGGTGGAGTTCGTGGGCGAAAGCTTCGCCAAGTTCGGCACCGTCGACTTCTCCAGCCACATCACCAAGGTGATGGGCGCGAACCCGGAAGGAATCTTCTCCACCGAATGGGGCGGCGAGGCGGTGGCGATGGTAAAGCAGGCCCGCCTCTTCAAGGTCTTCGAGCAGACCAAGGCGGTGATGATCGGCATGGGCGCGGCCATGGACGTGTTGCAGGGGCTGGGCCCCGACTATCCGGACGGCACCTGGGCCTCGGGCCGCTACTACTTCGGCTATCCGGACACGCCGGAGAACAAGCGCTTCAACGACGCCTTCCGCAAGCGTTGGGACGGCCCGCCCAGCTATCCCTCGGAGACCTCGTACACTGCCATCCACGCCATCAAGAAGGCCGTGGAAAAGGCGAAGACCCTCGACGTGCCCAAGGTGATCGAGGCCATGGAGGGCCTGGAGCTCGATCGCCCCGCGGGAAAGTGCGTGATCCGGAAGGAGGATCACCAGGCCGTCTACGCGGTGCCGTGGGGGCAGATCAAGCACGACCCCAAGTTCCCCATGCCCACCCTGGCGAACCTCAAGGTGTTCCCCACCGACGAGTACTACCGCAAGCCGCCCTTCGCGCCCGTCGAGGGATAGTGCTCTTTCAAGGGCTCGTCGGCCTCAGCGAGGCCATGTACCTGTGGCTGGTCGCGGCGGGGCTGTCGCTGATCTTCGGCGTCATGCGCGTGCTCAACTTCGCGCACGGCAGCCTGTACATGCTGGGCGCGTACTTCGCCTGGGTAGCGTTCCGGGTCAGCGGCAGCTTCGTGGTGGCGCTGCTGGTCGGGCCCGCGCTGGTGGCTGCTGTAGGCTGGGTAATCGAGTTCGGATTCCTGCGGCGCGTCTACTCCGCGCCGGAGGCGTTCCAGTTGCTGCTCACCTTCGCCTTCGTGCTCATGCTCGACGACGTGGTCAAGCTGGCCTTCGGGCCCGTGTACCAGTCGCCACCCACGCCTGCCGCGCTCTCCGGCGCGGTGGTGATCGGGCACTCCATCCTGCCCACCTACCACCTCTTCATCCTCGGGGTGGGCACGCTGGTGGGGCTGGGCCTGTGGCTGTTTTTGGAGAAGACCAGCTTCGGCCTGGTGATCCGCGCCACCGCGGCCGACCGAGAGATGGCTCGCGCGCTGGGCGTGCGCTCCTCGCGCCTCTTCACCTGGGTATTCGTGCTCGGCGCGTGGCTCGCCGGCCTGGGCGGCGCGCTCTCCATGCCCGTGCGCGCCATCTCGCCGGGGATGGGCGAGTTCATCATCATCGAGGCTTTCGTGGTGGTGGTCCTCGGCGGGCTGGGATCGCTGCGGGGCGCCTTCGTGGGCGCGCTGCTCATCGGCCTCTTGCACGCCTACGGGCTGCTCTTCATGCCTGTCTTCGAGCTGGCGCTCGGCTACATGGCCATGGCGGCGGTCCTGATCGTCAGGCCGTGGGGGCTCTTCGGGGTCCGCGAGGGTTGATGCGCGCGCGCCACCTGGGGGGAGCGGCGCTGGCCGCGGCGGTGCTGCTGGTTCCCGCGCTGGCGGGCCCCTTCATGCAGTACCTCGCGCTGAACATCCTGCTGCTCGCCCTGCTCGCCCTCTCCTTCAACCTGCTCTTCGGCATGACGGGGCTGCTCTCGTTCGGCCAGGGCGCCTTCTACGCCGGCGGCGCGTATTCAGCGGCGCTGCTCCTGCGCGCGGGCGTGCCGCTGCTCTGGTCGATCCTCCTCGGCGCGCTGGCCGCCGCGGCGCTGGCTGCGGTCCTCGGCGCGTTCTGCGTGCGGCACACCCGCATCTACTTCTCCATGCTCACGCTCGCCTTCGGCATGCTGGTCTACGCGGTGGTGTGGAAGTGGACCGACGTGACCGGCGGCGACGACGGCCTGATCGGCATCCCCCGCGGGCGCATCGGCCTCGCCGGTCCCCTCGACGTCAACCTGGACGGGCAGCGCAGCTACTATCTCTTCGCAGCCGTCCTGGTGCTGCTCTCGATGGGCGTGCTCCACCGCCTCTCCACCTCGCCGCTGGGTCTCTCGCTCCGCGCCATCCGCGAGAACGCCGAACGCGCCGAATTCAGCGGAGTGCCGGTGCGCCGCACCATCTACATCGCCTTCGTCACCGCCGGGCTCTTCGCCGGCCTCTCCGGCGCCTTGCTCGCACCGCTCGAGCAGACCGTCTCGCCCTCGACCGCGCACTGGACGAAGTCCGCGGAGCCGGTGATGGCCACTCTCATCGGCGGCCCGCTCTCCTTCGCCGGCCCCATCGTCGGTGCGGTGGTCTACCTCGGGCTCAAGGAGATCATCGTCCGCTTCACCGAGTACTGGCTGCTGGTCTTCGGGCTGGTGCTGCTCGGGACCGTGCTCGCCTTTTGCGGCGGCCTGATGGGCGCGCTGACCCTGCTGTGGCGCAGGCGGCGATCGTGACGGCGCTGTTGGA
>DASRTX010000327.1:0-5012 GCA_035655715.1 Myxococcales bacterium
AGGTGATCGGCAACCTCGCCCTGCTCGACGTCTACGCCCGGGTGGCGCGGACCATCCGGGACCTGGCGCAGAAGCAGGGGCAGCCGGTGGACGGCGGCCTGCTCATCAAGGAACGGCCCACCCAGCAGGAGATCGCGGGGCTGATCGGCACCAGCCGGGAAACGGTGTCGCGCGCGCTGAGCGACTTTGCCCGCCGCGGTTTGCTGGAAATGTCGGGCAAGCAGATCCTCGTCCGCTGGGGCTTCTTGCGGAAGATGGAGGACGCGGCGTAGAAGTGCCCGCCGCATGTATCGCGTCTCGAAACAGCTCTGGTTCTGCGCCGCCCATCAAGTGCGCCTCTCCGAAACCCAGTGCGAGGCGATGCACGGCCACAACTACCGCGTCCTCGTCCACGCGGAGGCGCGCGAGCTCGATCGCACCAGCTACGTGATCGATTTCGCCGAGCTGAAGCGGGCCGCGGTGGAAATCTGCTCCCGCTTCGATCACGCCAACATCAACGAGGTGGAACCCTTCCGCGACGGCGAACGGAACCCCACCGCCGAGGAGCTGGCGCGCTTCCTCTTCGAGCAGCTGGGCCGCCGCTTCGACGACGGCCGCGTGCGCATCGGCAAGGTGGAGGTGTGGGAGACGGACAACAACCGCGCCGAGTACGCGCCTGACACGGTGAAATGAAGAACGGAGTCGATCGCAAGCGCGCCGGGTTCACGCCCTGGTTCTGGAGCTACCGGATGGCGGCGCGGCTGGAGGCGGCTGTGGTGATCTGCGTCTTCGCGGGCGTCATCGCCATCATGGCCTTTCTCTTCCAGATGCCCGGGCCGCTGGTCGTCCACGTGCAGGACGACGTCAAGGAGCCCATCCGTGGAGCGCGCGTCACCTGCACGTCTCCGGACGGCCAGACCTCCCATGCTGGAATCACCGACGTCTTCGGCGAAGCCAAATGGCCGGGGCTGACCAAAGGATCCTGGAAGTGCGTGGTGACTCCGCCCGATCGCTTCCACGCCGCCCCGCAGACGGGGTACGCCGCGGTGGTGCCGCGCAGCCCGGTCATCTGGATCACCGCCTTCGAGCGGCCGGCGCGATTCATGGTCCAGGTGGTGCGGCCCACGGGACAGCCGCGGGCCAAGGTGGCGGTGCGGGCCGTTTGCGGCGCGGATGCCTGGGAGGGCAGGGCGGGCCTGCTCGACGGGCTGGCGACGCTCTTCGTGCCGCACGGCAAGACCTGCCGCGCCGGCCTGGTGCGCGCCGAGCTTCCCGACGACGGTCCACCCACGCAGGCGCAGCTCGACTGCGCGAGCGAGCCCTGCACCGGCGAGGTGGTGGGCCGCGTGGGCGAGCTGCTGAGCGCGAAGCTGACACCCAGCGCCGAGCAGTGGGCGGCGGTGCGGCCGCCTCCCGAGCCCGAGAAGTAGGGCTACTTCCCGGTGTAGATGTCCATCACCTGGCGCAGGAGCTGGATGGATTCGTCGCGCGGGCGCTGGAAGGCGTTGCGGCCCATGATCGAGCCGAAGGCGCCGCCATCGCGCAGGCCGCGGATCTCGGTGAGGATGTCGCCGGTGGCCTTGGCCTCGCCGCCCGAGAAGATGACGATTCGCTTGCCGTTGAAGCAGCTCTGCACCACGTGGCGCGTTCGGTCGGCCAGGGTCTTCCAGGGGATGTTGTACTTCTCGAAGACCTTCTGCGCCTCCGGCTGGTAGATGAACTCGGCGGGCGGCTTGACCTTCACCACGTGCGATCCCAGCTGGCAGGCGATCTGCGCCGCGTAGGCCGCCACGTCCACCGCCGTCTCGCCCTTCTTGTCGGTGATGCCCTCGCCGCGCGGATACGACCAGGTGACCACCGCGAGGCCGGACGCCTTGGCCTCCTCGGTGAGGGCGCGAAGGTTCTCGTACATGTGGTTGCGCGCCGACGAGCCGGGATAGATGGTGTAGCCGATGGCCGCGCACCCCAGCCGCACCGCGTCCTTCACCGAGGCGGTGACGGCGCTCTCCGGGGCATGGCCCTTGGAGAGCGTGTCGCTGTTGTTGACCTTGAGGATGAGCGGGATCTGGCCCGCGAACTTGCCGGCCACCGCCTCGATGAAGCCCAGCGGGGCGGCGTAGGCATTGCACCCGGAGTCGATGGCCAGCTGGATGTGGTAGTCGGGGTCGTAGCCCGGCACGTTGGGGGCGAACGAGCGCACCGGACCGTGCTCGAAGCCCTGGTCGACAGGCAGGATGACGAGCTTGCCAGTGCCGCCGAGGCGCCCGTGCATGAGCAGGCGATAGAGGTTGGAGAGCGTGCCCGGATTGTCGGACGGGTACCAGCTGAGGATTTCACGAACGCGTGCGGTCGTTTCCATTTCGTCTCCTGACCAGAGGTCGCAACCTAGAACGCTGCGGCGCACCTTTCAAGCAATCGCGCGGGGGATCTGCAGCCCATGGAACTCACGGTCGGGCTGGCGCTCGGCGGCTAACGGAGGAAGAGGTCGACCTCGTCCGCCAGCGACGCCACCTTCTCTCTCGAGGCCCACTCCGGCGTGAGCGACAGCTTCGCTCCCACCACCACGCCGCGGTCGCGGAACATCTGCACCGCGTTCTCCAGCGTGGGTTTGGTCAGCGCTTCCAGGCGCAGGATGCGCCCGGCAAGCCAGGCCGCTCGGCCGCGGTCCAGGGTCTTCTGCGTCCACTCCCGAGCCGGCATCGGGCCGGGCAGGAGCAGCTGGAGCGCATCGGCGGTGACCCAGACGCCTTCGCCGAAAGGGCGCACCAGCTCGGCCAGCAGCGCCAGCATGCGCACGCCACGCGCGATGGGCTGGGCGCCGTCCCCCACGCGCTCGGCGAGCCCCCAGCGGAAGAGCGACCCCAGCGTGCCCTCGACGGTGGACTCCAGCGTCCTGCCCGGCGGGAAGATGAACTCGTACTTTACCAGGCGCGACGCTTTCCGCGCCCGCTCGAGCAGCTCCGCCCGGGGCGCGGGCTGCCCCCGGAACGACCGCAGCGCGCCGGCCAGGATGGCGGGCGCCACCAGGAAATGGAGGATGCCGTTCTTGTGGTAGTCGAGCTCGAGGCGGCGCTCCTCGGCCACCGCGTAGAACCGGTCGCCTCCCGCCTCGTGGCGCTTGAGCGGGCCCCCTGTGCTGAGCGTGGCCAGCGCATCCAGCACCAGCTCGCGAACGGAGCCGTCGCTGGCGCGGGCGCCGCCGTCCCGCGCCGCCATCGCCAGGAACTCGGCGCGATCGACGATCTCGGTCTCGCTGAGCGCGCGCCGGTCGTGCGAGAGCAGCACCGCCGCCACCAGGCCCATGGGCGCCAGCGGCGCCGCGGCGTTGATGCCCGCGGAGATGCGCAGACCCAGCTGCTGGACGATCTTCTTCTTCTCCTCGGGCGTGCAGGCCTTGGGATCCACGCCCCGCTCGCGAAAGAGCTGCGCTACCGAGATGGGCTCGTCGACCCGGATGGTGATGCGGCCGTAGCGGCTGCGCAGGATGCTGGTGGCGCCGAGCAGCGCCTTGGCGTTCTCCTTCTGCTTCTCGCCGCCCAGAAGCTCGCGCTGGTGGGCGCCGGCCTCGACGATCTTCTCGTACGAGAGCGAGACGGGCGCGAAGTACGCGTCGGGCCGCACGCCGGTGAGCCAGGCGTCCACCTCCAGCGTGAGCATGCCGAATTTGGGCGGCAGCAGCTTGCCGGTGCGCGAGCGGCCTCCCTCGATGAAGAACTCCTGGGTGAACCCGTCCTGCAACAGACGCTTCACGTAGGCGCCCATGGTGGCGGAGTAGATGCGGTCGCCGCGGAAGCTCCGGCGGATGAAGAACGCGCCGCCCGCGCGCAGCAGCCGGCCCACCGGGAAGAAGTTGAGGTTGTCGCCGGCGGCGACGTGGGGCGGCTGCAGCCCGTAGTCGTCGCAGATCATCGAGAGGATCATGTAGTCGATGTGCGACTTGTGGCAGGGGCAGAGGATGAGCGGGCCCTTGTGGCTGGCCTCCACCAGGCGCTTCATCCCGGCCTCGTCCACGTCGACGCCGTCGTAGATCCTGTGGAAGACGAAGTCGAGCACGCGCTTGAGCATGTCGATGGCGAACGGGCTGTAGCGCGCGGCGATCTCGCGCAGGTCCTTGCGCGCCTCCTTCTCGACCGCGGATTCGGACCGGCCCTTCTCGCGGGCGATGTCCGAAAGCGCGCGGCGCAGCGAAAGGTCGCGCAGCGTCTCGTCCACCACGCGGTCGGCGCTCTTCAGTGGGGGTCCAGTGACCACCCGCGTCTCGCGCGCCAGGTGCTGGTGCACCCAGCCGCGCACGCGCCGCGCGACGCGGGCGGTCTCGGCGCCGGCGTTCATCGCGTTCACGTCGGCCAGCGAGACGGTCTCGCCCACCTTGACGTAGCTGCTGCGGCGGTTGAGCAGGTATCCCAGGAAGGTGCGGATGGCGCCCGGCTCCTCCGGATCGCCGAACAGGGCATCGCGCCACGATCCTCCCAGCCTCTTGGGGCGCTTGCGCCAGAGGAAGGTGAGCGGCACCAGGACCATCGGGCGCTGCTGCTGGCGCTGCAGCTCGATCAGCGCGGGGAACGGATCGGGGAGGCTGGTCACCGCCGAAGGCAGCGTTCGCGGGGCGCGGAGGAAGACCAGCGCCGCCTCGCCGCGGGAGACCGCCTCGACCACGTGCGCCACCTCGCCGCCCTGTCGCGCGCGGATTTGCGGTCCGCCCAGGTACCAGCGGGCGAACGGGGCGAAGATGCGGTAGCCCAGCCCGGTGGCCGCCCGCGCCAGCGGGAGCCCCAGCTTCCAGAAGGTGTAGTTGAAGTAGAGCAGGTGCAAAAGCGAGGAGGAGCGCAGCACGTAGACGAAGGTCGAGTCCTGCGCCGTCTTCCGCAGCGGGGCGGCGGCATCGGCGGGGAAGGGCACCGGGTCGAACAGCTTGTGCAGCAGCCAGCGGGCGAAGGGGCCGTAGCGCCCGGGCGCCTCCGCCGGAATGGCGGGTGCCACCGGAACGAGCTGGGTGCCGGGAGCGGAGTCGGCCATCGGGGGGCACTCTACCT
>DASRTX010000328.1:0-20833 GCA_035655715.1 Myxococcales bacterium
CGCGCAGCTCCGGCACGCGCCAGATGTCGAGCACGCGCCCGAAGCGCTCGATGCCGAAGCCGGCGTTCAATTGCACCATCACGTCGGTGCCGCCGGCGAGTACCCGCAGGCCGGGCTCCCGTGAGGCGAGCAGCGCGTACGCCTCGGCCAGCGAGCGCGCGCTGGTGACGGGGATGGAGGAGATCACGCGCCGCCTCCGCGCTCGCGGGCCGCGGCCTGGATGGCCTCCACGATCTTCTGGTACCCGGTGCAGCGGCAGAGATTGCCCGCGATGGCGGCGCGCACGTTGGCGTCGCTGGGCTCGGCGCCGGAGTCGAGGAAGCGCTGCGCGGCGACGATCATGCCGGGTGTACAGATGCCGCACTGGGCGCCGCCCTGCTCCACGAAGCAGCGCTGCACCGGAGCCAGCGTTTCGTCGCGCCCGGCGATCCCCTCGATGGTGACGATGCGGGTGCCGTCGGCCTGCGCGGCAGCCACCAGACAGGAGCAGGCGAGCTCGCCGTCGATCAGCACCGTGCAGGCGCCGCACTCGCCCTCGCCGCAGCCTTCCTTGGTGCCGGTGAGGCCCAGATCCTCACGCAGCACGTCGAGCAGTCGCTTGAGCGGCGGCACTTCCGCCGTCCGCGGCTGGCCGTTCACCGTCATCGACAGCCGCACGGTCACCGGCCCGCCTTCGCCGCGTCGATGGCGCGGAGGATCCGCTCCGGCGTCGCGGGCAGCTCGCAGACGAGCGCGGAGGTGGCGTGCAGCAGCGCCGCGGTGACTGCCGGCGCCGGCCCATCCATGGGCAGCTCGCCGATGCCCTTGGCGCCGTACGGGCCGTGCGGGTAGGGGTTCTCGACGAGGATGGTTTCGACGTGCGGCACGTCCACCGCGGTGGGGATGAGATAGTTCTGCATGCGGGTGTTGAGGATGCGTCCGTCCTTCCAGATCACCTCTTCGAGGAGCGCGTAGCCGAGGGCCTGCACCGTGCCGCCTTCGATCTGGCCTTCGGCCAATATCGGGTGCACGGCCTTGCCCACATCGCAGGCGGTGACCACGTGGTCCAGCCGCACCTCGGCGGTGTCGGCGTCCACCGAGAGCTCCACCGCCGTGGCGGACCAGCCGTAGCAGGGGTACGCGGCGCCGCGATAGCTCACCTCGTCGAACTCGATGCCCTGCGGGTGCACGTACTGCTCCACCACGCGCAGCGGCCCGCGCTCGGCCAGCCAGCGGCGCGCGATTTCCCCGAAGGCCGCCAATGACCGGCCACGCGCGATGAAGACGCCGTTCTCGCAGAGCACGTCTCCGGCCACCGCGCCGTGGACTTCCGCGGCGAAGCTGCAGAGCGTGCGCGAGAGCGCTTGCGCGGCCTTGGCGATGGTCCCGCCCACCACCATCAGCGTGCGCGAGGCCACGGTGGGGCCGCTGTCGGGCATGCGCGAGGTGTCGGACTCCGCGATCTCGATGGCAGGGACGGGCAGGCCCAGCGCGTCTGCGGCCATCTGCGCGAAGACCGTCAGCGTGCCCTGTCCGATGTCGGTGGAGATGGAGAGCACGCGCGCGCCATCGGGCGTCAGCTCCACCCCGGCGCGCGCCTTCAGCTTGGCCTCGCCCGCGCCGGTGAAGCCCGCGCCGTGGAGCGCCAGCGAAATGCCGATGCCGCGCTTGCGGCGAGCGCCGGGAGCAGCGTTCTCGCGCGCGAAGGCAGCGCGCTTTTCCGCATAGCCGCTCCGCTCCGCCACCGCGTCCAGGCATTCCCGCGCCGAGACGCTCCAGAGCAGCTTCTGCCCGGTGGGCGTCTCGTCGCCGAGCTCCAGCGCGTTGCGGCGGCGCACCTCCAGCGGGTCGAGCTGCAGCTCGCGCGCGATCTTTTCGATCTGGGCCTCGACGGCGAAGATGGTCTGCGGCACGCCGAAGCCGCGGAACGCGCCGTTGGGTGGCGTGTTGGTCTGAACCACGCGGCAGGCGATACGGGCGTGCGGCCAGCGATAGGCTCCGGCTGCGTGCAGGACTCCGCGGGAGGCGACCACGGGCGAGAGCGTCACGTAGGCGCCGCCGTCCATGACGACGTCGATCTCGCAGGCGAGGAGGGTTCCGTCGCGCTGCACCGCCGTGCGATGCCGCATCACCGCCGGATGCCGCTTGGTGGTGGCGGCGACGTCCTCATCGCGGCGGTAGACCATCTTCACCGGCCTGCCGCTCTTGCGCGCGAGCAGCGCCGCGTGTCCCGCCACCATCGACGGGTACTCCTCCTTCCCGCCGAATCCTCCTCCGGTCACGGTCTGCAGCACGGAGATCTGCTGCTCGCCCACGCGCAGGAGCCGCTGCAACGCGCGATGGACGTAGAACGGGCACTGCATCGAGCCGTGCAGCGTCATGCCGCCGTCCTCGCGAGGCACGGCGCAGACGGCGTTGGGCTCGATGTACATCTGCTCCTGGTGGCGGACCAGGTAGGTGCCTTCCACCACGCGGTCCGCGCGCGCGAACGCCTCGGCCAGACCGGACGCCGCGTGATCGATGAGGTACTGCTTGAACACCACCTCGCTGCGCAGCGGGTCGAGCACGGGGGGCAGCGGCTCCACATCGACGAAGACGTGAGCCAGCGCCGCTTCCAGCCGCTCGCGATCGGCGCAGGCGAGCAGCGCCACCGGTTCCTCGGCGTGGCGGATGACATCGCGGGCGAGGAAGGGCTGGTCGTCGGCGATGAGCTGCACCACGTTGTCGCCCTGGATGTCGGCGGCGGTGACGCGGGTGATGCCGCTCCAGTCGAACGCCGGATCGAAGCGCACGCCCAGGAGCCGCGCGTGCGGAACCGTGCTGCGGACGGTGCGGCCAAAGACCTGTCCGGGAAAGGTGAGGTCGTCCAGGTAGAGCGCGCGGCCCGTCACCTTGTCGCGGCCGTCCAGGCGCGCCGGCGACTGGCCGACTGCGCGGCCTTCGGTGAGGGAGTCCAGGCTGGGGCGCAGCATGTCCCGCGAACATACCCGCATTCGGTTCTTCAACGGCAGCCCCTTGCGGGCGCGCGCATCGTATGCGCATCACCAGCGCTGGAACCGGAGGTCAACCCATGCAGCTCAACGTCAACGGCACCGCGCGCGAGGTCGACGTCCAGGAAGACATGCCGCTTCTCTGGGTGCTCCGCGACGTCCTCGGGCTGCCCGGAACGAAGTTCGGCTGCGGGATGGCACAGTGCGGCGCCTGTACGGTCCATCTCGAGGGCGAGGCGGTGAGGTCGTGCGTGCTGCCCGTCTCCGCGGTGGGCAACCGCATGGTCACCACCATCGAGGGCCTCTCCCCCGACGGCAGCCATCCCGTCCAGCAAGCCTGGGCGGAGCGCGACGTGGTCCAGTGCGGGTACTGCCAGCCGGGGCAGATCATGCAGGCCGCGGCGCTGCTCGCCCACCATCCCAACCCGACCGACGGCGAGATCGATCTGGCGATGGCCGGCAACATCTGCCGCTGCGGCACCTACCAGCGCATCCGCGAGGCAGTGCATCGCGCAGCCGCGCAGAAGAGGGCCGAGAAATGAGCGCCCTGACCAGGCGGGAGCTGCTGGCCAAATCGCTGCTCTCCGGTGCGGGGCTGTTCGTCGCCTTCCATGTCCCGCGCAAGGCGGGCGCGGTTCCGGAGCCGGCGGCGAAGCAGCTTCCCGATCCCAACGCCTTCGTCCGCGTGGCGCCCGACGACTCGGTGACGGTGCTGCTCGCGCACTCGGAGATGGGGCAGGGGATCTGGACCGGACTCGCCATGCTCATCGCCGAGGAGCTGGAGTGCGACTGGTCGAAGATCCGCGTCGAGCACGCGCCGGCCGCGCCCGTCTACGCGCACCCGGCTTTCGGGATGCAGATGACGGGCGGGTCCACCACCACCTGGTCCGAGTTCGACCGCTACCGCACCGCAGGCGCGATGGCGCGTGACATGCTGGTGCGCGCCGCCGCGGCGCAGTGGAAGACGGATCCGAAGCGGCTGCACACCGAGAAGGGCTATGTGGTGCGCGGCAAGCAGCGGCTCTCCTTCGGCCAGCTGGCGGTGGCGGCGCAGGCGTTGACGCCCCCCAAGAAGGTGCAGCTCAAGGATCGCAAGGACTGGAAGATCCTCGGCAAGCCCATGCGACGTCTGGACTCGCCGGAGAAGATCACCGGCAAGGCGCAGTTCGGCATCGACGTGCGCCTGCCCGACCTGCGTACGGCGCTGGTGGCCCGTTCGCCGGTCTTCGGCGGCAAGGTGAAGTCGTTCGACGCGGGCAAGGCGCGGCAGGTCAAGGGAGTGGAGCAGGTGGTGCAGGTGCCTACCGGCGTCGCGGTGGTGGCGACGAATTTCTGGAGCGCGAAGCTGGGGCGCGACGCGCTGCAGATCGATTGGGACCTCGGCCCCGGGGCGAGCCTGGACACCACCAGGCTGCTCGAGGACTACCGCGCGCAGGCTCGCACCAAAGGTCCCGTCGCCGCGGAGCGGGGGGATGCCGACGCCGCCCTGGCAGCGGCGGCGCGGCGCGTGGTCGCCGAGTACGACGTGCCCTATCTCGCCCACGCGACCATGGAGCCGATGAACTGCACGGTGCGACTCGCCGCAGGCCGCTGCGAGATCTGGACCGGCACGCAGTTCCAGACCATGGACCAGGCCTCGGCGGCGCGCATCACCGGTCTTGCGCCGGAGAGCGTCTTCATCCACACGCAGTTCCTCGGCGGCGGGTTCGGACGGCGGGCCACGCCGTCGTCCGACTTCGTCAGCGAGGCGGTGCACGTGGCCAAGGCGGCCGGCGTGCCGGTGAAAGTGGTCTGGACGCGCGAGGACGACATGCGCGGGGGCTACTATCGGCCGCTGTTCCTGCACCGCATCGAGGCGGGGCTCGACGCCAAGGGCCGGCTCTCGGCGTGGAGGCACGGCATCGTGGGGCAGTCCATCCTCACCGGCACGGCATTCGAGCCGTTCATGGTGAAGAACGGCATCGACGCCACCTCCATCGAAGGCGTGACCGAGTCGCCATACCTGGAAGGCGTGCCGGCGCGGCGCGTGACCTTGCACTCGCCGCGCAATCCGGTGCCGGTGCTGTGGTGGCGATCGGTCGGCAACACCCACACCGCCTTCGCGATGGAGAGCATGCTCGACGAGTTGGCTTGGGCGGCGGAGCAGGATCCGCTGGAGTTCCGCGCGGCGCTCCTCGCCGAGAAACCGCGCCACCTGCGGGCGCTGAAGACGGCGGCGCAGATGGCGGGCTTCGGCAAACCCGCGCCTGCGGGACGCGCGCGCGGGATGGCGGTCCACGAGTCCTTCGGCAGCATCGTCGCGCAGGTGGCGGAGGTCTCGGTCGACGAGGACAAGGAGATCCGCGTGCACCGCGTGAGCTGCGCGGTGGACTGCGGCACGGCCATCAACCCGCTCGGCATCGAGGCGCAGATGCAGGGCGCCATCGCGTATGGCCTTTCGGCGGCCCTGCACGGCGCGGTGACGCTCAAGGACGGCCGGGTCGAGCAGAGCAACTTCCACGACTACCGCGTCTTGCGCATGCCGGAGATGCCGCAGGTGGAGGTGCAGGTGCTGGAGAGCGAGGCGAAGATGGGCGGCATCGGCGAGCCGGGCGCGGCGCCCATCTCGGCGGCAGTGGCCAACGCGGTGTACGCGTTGACCCGGCAGCGGCTGCGCTCGCTGCCGCTCCGGCTGGCGTGATGGGAGCCCGTGGATGAAAGCCCTGCTCTGCGCAGCCTGCTTCGCCGCCTTCTCCTGCTCACATGCGCCCGCTCCGGCGCCGCAGCCTGCCGCGCGGCCGGTGCCGGCGTTCGAGAGGGTGCGGGCGGTGCTCCAGAGTCCCCGCTGCGTGAACTGCCATCCGGCGGGAGACGCGCCGCTGCAGGGAGACGATGGCCATGCGCATCTCCAGTTCGTGCGGCGTGGGCCGGAGGGCCGCGGCGAACCAGGCCTGGCCTGCGCCACCTGCCACGGCAAGCAGAACCCGCCCGACAGCTACGGCGCGCACGTGCCGCCCGGCGTCTCCACCGAATGGCGGCTGCCACCGCCCGAACACAAGATGGTCTTCGCCGGCATCGGTTCGGCCGCCCTCTGCGAGCAGCTCAAGGATCCCAAGCAGAACGGCGGCAAGGACATGGCGGCCTTGCTCCACCACGTCTCGGCGGACCCGCTGGTGCTCTGGGGCTGGTCGCCGGGCTTCGGCCGCCGAGCCGTGCCTGTGTCGCACGAGGAGTTCGTGCGCGCCTTCAAGGCCTGGGCCGACGCCGGAGCGCCCTGCCCACCGCGAGCAGTGGCGGGCGATCCCTGAAAGCGCTGCGCTGGCTTCGGTGCCCTGTGCGGTGCGGCGTCCAGAACACGCGGGGGGGATGCAGGGGGTCCTGCCGCATGTGTACCAAGTGTACACCCGGTACACATTCCGCCTTGGTTCACCCGGGTGAACTGCCTGGGTGGAGCCTCCGGCTCCTTCAATCCTGTGTACCAGGTGTACACCGCGTACACATGGCGGCCGGAGGAGAGGGGGACTGCCGGTCGGGCAACTGGCGGATTGCTCTACGGCGCATTGCCTCAGCGGCCAGGAGCGACTGCCGCGGCGGCTTCATGAACGCTCTTGCCGCCGATGTACGTCGCCAGCACGCGGGCCCCGAGGATCTCGGCGTCGGGCACCGTCATGATGTCCCGGTCGAGGATGACAAAGTCGGCGTACTTCCCGCGCGAGAGCGAGCCGATGGCCGATTCCTGGAAACCGGCCCACGCCGCCCAGATGGTCATCGACTGCAGCGCCTCCTCGCGTGTCATCCGCTGCGTGGGGTACCAGCCGCCGGCGGGAGAGCCGGAGGGATCCTGCCGGGTCACCGCCGCGTGGAAGGTCAGCAGCGGGTTCACTTGCTCGACAGGGAAGTCGGTGCCGCCCGGGATGACCACGCCGGTGTCCAGGAGCGAGCGCCAGGCGTAGGCGCCGAGGATGCGCTGTGGCCCGACGCGCGCCTCGGCCCAGCCCATGTCGCTGGTCTGGTGCGTGGCCTGCATCGACGGCACCACGCCCAGGGCGGCGAAGCGCGGGATGTCCTGCGCGCTCAGCACCTGCGCGTGCTCGATGCGGAACCGGTGGTCCACCCTGGGGGTTCTGCGCAGCGCCGCCTCGAACTGATCGAGCACCATGCGGTTGCCGCGGTCGCCGATGGCGTGCACCGCAATCTGGAAGCCGCGGGCGAGGCCCATCTCCGCCATGGCGCGGATGTGCTCGGGCGTCGAGAGGAGCAGGCCGGAGTTTCCCGGATCGTCGGCGTACGGTTCGAGGAGCGCTGCGCCGCGCGAGCCGAGCGCGCCGTCGGCATAGAGCTTGATGGCACGCATCCAGAGGTGGCCGCCGTAGAGCGGGCCGCGCGGTCCTTTGGCCAGGGCGGGAGCCTGCGGGCTGCCGGGGTCGCCGAGCATGACGTAGTCGCGGAGGTTGAACTGCCCGCCGCGCGCCAGCTCTTCGTAGATGGCGATGGTCTCCGGATCCTCTCCGGCATCGTCGATGGCCGTCAGGCCCCACCGATTGCACTCCGCGATCGCCGCCAGGACGGCCTTGCGCGTCTCCTCGCGGGAAGCAGGCGGAACGGCATGCAGCACCAGATCCTGCGCGTTGTCGACGAACACGCCGGTCGGCTCCCCCGAGGGCGAGCGGAGGATCCGTCCGCCGTCGGGATCGCGGGTGCGGGCGTCGATGCGCGAAAGCTCCATCGCCTTGGCGTTGGCGAGGACGGCGTGTCCGTCCACGCGCTTGAGCACGACGGGGTTTGCGGGGAAGGCGCGCGAGAGCGCGTCGTGGGTGGGAAACTGCTTGTCCGGCCAGAGGTTCTGGTCCCAGCCGCGGCCCTGGATCCACTCGCCGGGCCTCACCTCGCGCGCCGAGGCCACCACGCGCTGGACCACTTCGTCGTAGGAACGCGCGCCGGTCAGGTTGGCGCGGCGCAGGAAGTTGCCCAGCGAGAGCAGGTGGGCATGCGCGTCGATCAGCCCCGGGACCACCGTGCGGCCTTGCAGATCGAGGACGCGCGCGCCGCGCCCGCCCGCCACCCGCGCTTCTGCGTCCGAGCCGGCGAAGGCGACGCGGCCTCCTCGGATGGCGATGGCCGAGACGCGGGGACGCTCGTTGTCGACCGTGTAGATACGGCCGTTGACCAGGACCAGGCTTGGCGGCGCCGCCGCGGCAGCGACGAGCAGGGCAAGGATCACGGCCGCCGACATATCACACGCTGCCAGGACCGGAGCCGCCGGTTGACAGCGCCGCCCTCGGAGCCGAGAAGAAACCCGTCCCGACCCAAGGAGCTCGCCATGGCCGCCACGCCGCGAAATCTGCTGATCGATCGCGAAGGACGGATCGTCCGGATCACCCTCAACCGGCCCGAGCGCCGCAACGCGCTCTCCCTCGAGCTTCTCCAGGAATTGCTGCGGAGCCTCGAGGGCATCGGCCAGGATCGCGAAGCGGGCGTGGTGATCGTGCGCGCCAACGGTCCCGCCTTCAGCGCGGGGCACGACATCGCGGAGATGATCGACCGCGACGCTGCGTTCTACCAGCAGCTCTTCGGCGTCTGCACGCAGGTGATGGAGACCATCCAGTCGATCCCGCAGCCGGTGATCGCGGAGGTGCACGGGATGGCCACCGCGGCCGGCTGTCAGCTGGTCGCTTCCTGCGACCTGGTGGTGGCGGCGGCGGAGGCGCGCTTCGCCACGCCGGGAGTGAAGATCGGGCTCTTCTGCTCCACCCCGATGGTGGCGCTGACGCGCGCCATCGGCGCGAAGAAGGCGATGGAGATGCTGCTGACGGGCGAACCCATCTCCGCCGCCGAAGCGCTGGCCGCCGGGCTGGTGAACCGGGTGGTGCCGGCGGCGGAACTGGCCGCGGCGACGAGGGCACTGGCCGAGCGAATCCTCTCCTTCAGCCCCTACGTGGTCGGGCTGGGGAAGAAGGCGTTCTACCGGCAGATCCGCGCGCCGCAGTCCGAGGCCTATGCCCAGACCGGCGAGGTGATGTGCACCAACGCGGCGGCGCGCGACGCCCAGGAAGGAATGCGCGCGTTCGTGGAGAAGAGGGCTCCACGCTGGGGAGGGCATTGACCGTTTCCGCGTCGCCCGGACGTGGGCAGCTGTACAAGCCCGGCGCAAATTTGCTCTGATGCGCGCTCCCCAACCCCGGGAGCCCCATGTTCCTGTCATCCGCCCTGAAGTCGCTCGTGCTGGTCCCTCTCTTGTTGGCCGCGGGCCCTGAGCAGAAACCGCCTCAGCCGGCGGCCGCGAGCGCGTACACCATCCCCATCGGACCTTCCATCTCGCTGGATCTCGCCAAGAAGGCGGCGGCGGCCGCATCCGCCGAGGCGCACAAGAACGGCTGGTTCATGGCCATCGCCGTCGTCGATCCCGCGGGGACGCTGGTCTACTACGAGAAGGCGGACAACACGCAGCTGGGCAGCGCCCGCGTGGCCCTCGACAAGGCGCGTTCGGCGGCGCTCTACAAGCGCCCGACCAAGGCGTTCCAGGACGCATTGGCAGCAGGCGGCAACGGCCTGCGCATCCTCCGCCTGGAAGGCGCCGTGCCGGTGGACGGCGGCGTGCCGCTGATGGAGGCGGGCAAGCTGGTGGGCGCCATCGGCGTGTCCGGCGATCTCAGCGAGCACGACGGGCAATGCGCCACGGTTGCCGCCGCGGTGTTGTCCGCGCCGAAATAGTCAGCCGGCGAACGCGCGGGAGTCGGCGAGCGGCACGTGGTGAACATCCGGTGGGGGTGCGGAGGCCGGCGAGATTGCCGGCACTCGCCCCCCCGGCGGATCTTCAGCGCGTCACCCTGGAGGAAGTGGATGCGCGTTTCGTTCGCCGCCAGCCTGGGCAGTTTTCTGCTTGCCGCCGCAGCGGCGGCGCAGTCCGATCCCTCCGTCGCCGGTCAATGGTCCCCGCTCGCCAATTGGGGAATGACCGCGACCCACGCGCACATGCTGCCCGAGGGCAAGGTGATGTGGTGGCCGGAGTTCACCGACGGCGACAATCCGACGCTCTGGGATCCGGCCACCGGCACCAACAGCCCGCTTCCGCACGCCAACTACAACATGTTCTGCAGCGGGCACACCTTCACGCCGGACGGGCGGCTCTTCGTCGCGGGCGGGCACATCGTCGACGACACGGGCCTCTCCATCGCCTCGATCTTCGATCCTGCCACCAGCACCTGGACCCGCCTTCCCGACATGAACGCGGGGCGGTGGTACCCGAGCACCATCGCCCTGCCCAGCGGCGACTTCCTGGTGACGGGCGGCACCATGACGCCGTCCACCGGCGAGAACCTCATTCCCCAGGTCTGGGAGAGCGCCAACAACCGCTGGAGGAGCCTGACCTCCGCCAGCCTCAGCCTGCCCACGTACTCGTGGACATTCGCCACGCCGGCCGGAAACGTCTTCGTCGCGGGGCCCAAGCAGCAGTCCCGCTTTCTCTCCACGGCCGGCACCGGGAGCTTCAGCAACGGCCCGCTCAGCCACTTCGCGCAGGATCGCATCTACGGCTCGGCGGTGATGTACGAGCCTGGCAAGGTGCTCATCGCCGGCGGCGCGCCTCTCACCACGGTGCCCACCGACACGATGGAGACCATCGATCTCACCGCCGCGGCCCCGGCGTTCAGCAACGTCGGACCGCTCAAGCGGCCGCGCCGCCAGCTGAACATGACGCTCTTGCCGGACGGCACGGTGCTGGTGACCGGCGGGCACAGCGGAGTGGGGCGCGACAATCCCTCCGCCGCGGTGTTGGAGACGGAGCTGTGGAACCCCGCCACCGGCACCACCACCTTGCTGGCGCCGGCGGGCGCATACCGCGGGTATCATTCGGTGGCCGTCCTGCTTCCCGACGGGCGCGTGCTCTCCGCCGGCAGCACCGGGACCTTCACCGCGCAGGTGTTCTCGCCGCCCTACCTCTTCAAAGGAACCCGCCCATCGATGAGCTCGGCGCCGGCGAGCATCAGCTACGGCCAGGCGTTCGACGTGGCCACGGCGGACGCGGCGCGGATCTCGCAGGTGACGCTGGTGCGGCTCACCTCGGTAACGCACTCCTTCAACATGAACCAGCGCTTCAACCGGCTGACCTTCACCGCCACGGCCACCGGGCTGTCGGTGAAAGCGCCCGATCGGCCGGAACTGGCGCCGCCTGGACATTACTTCCTCTTCGTCCTCGACGGCGCCGGCATTCCCTCCGTCGGCCGCGTGGTCCGGCTCGGTGGAACGGCGGCTTCGCCACCCCCGCCGCCGGCCGGTATTCCGCTCGGGTCGGTCTGGAAGTACGACGACCGCAACGTCGACCCCGGGCCCTCCTGGACGACGCTTGGGTTCGACGACTCGACCTGGAAGTCGGGCCCGGCGCAGCTCGGCTACGGCGACGGCGACGAGACCACCGTGCTGACGCACATGTCGCCGGCGCAGCCGTCGTACTACTTCCGCAAGAAGATCAGCCTCGCCGCGCCGGCCAACGCGAGCTTCAAGCTCATCCACGACGACGGCATAGCCGTGTACGTCAACGGCGCGCTGGTCTTCACCAAGTACATGGCCGCGGGCCTGCAGCACGCGGCGTATGCCAGCGCCACCTCCGCCGACAACGAGGTGAGCACCTTCTCGCTGTCCTCCACCGCCTTCCTGGCGGGCGACAACGAGGTGGCGGTGCTGGTGAAACAGGCCAGCGGCACGTCCAGCGACGTGTCCTTCGACCTGCAGCTCACCTTCGACGCCTCGGTCACTCCTCCGCCGGCGCCGGCGCACCTCACCGTGGTGGCGCCGAACGGCGGCGAGACGCTGACCTCCGGCTCCGCTTTCGACGTGCGCTGGACCACCGCAGGGACGGTGACGAGCGTGCGGCTCGAGCTGTCCCAGGACGGCGGAACCACCTGGGGACTCATCGCGGAGACGGCGAACGCGGGGCACTTCTCCTGGACGGTGCCGGCGGTGGACACGACCCGCGCGCTGATGCGCATCTCCGACCCCGGCGCGCCGGCGGTGACCGATCAATCCGACGCGACCTTCACCATCCACGCTCCGGTCGCCAATCCCCCCGGTGTGCTGGTGGCGTTCGGCGAGGTGTGGAAGTACGACGATCGCAACGTGGACCCCGGCACTTCCTGGACGACGCTCGCTTTCAACGACTCGACCTGGAAGTCGGGGCCGGCGCAGCTCGGATACGGCGACGGCGACGAGGCCACCGTCCTGACCCACATGAGCCCAGCCCAGCCTTCCTATTACTTCCGCAAGAAGATCACCCTCGCGCAGCCCACCGGGGCGGTGGTGAAGGTGATCCACGACGACGGCGTGGCCATCTGGCTGAACGGATCGCTGGTGTTCTCCAAGTACACCGCCAATGGCCTTGCCCACGCGGCGTATGCGAGCACCACCTCCGCGGACAACGAGCTCAGCAGCTTCACCTTGCCGTCCTCTGCCTTCCTCGCCGGCGACAACCAGCTGGCCGTGATGGTCAAGCAGGCCAGCGGCACCTCCAGCGACGTCTCCTTCGACCTGGAGGTCACCGCCAGCGCCACAGGTCCCGCGCCGGTGGTGGTGATCAAGAACGGCGACGTCTGGAAGTACGACGACCGCAACGTCGATCCGGGTCCCTCGTGGACTGCCGCGACCTTCGACGACTCGGCCTGGAAGTCCGGCCCGGGACAGCTCGGCTACGGAGACGGAGACGAGGCCACGGTGCTGGCGCATCCCGTCCCCGCGCAGCCCACGGTCTATTTCCGGCGGAAGATCACCCTGGCCAAGGCGGTCACCGCCGCCAACGCGGTGGTGCTGCACGACGACGGCGTGCTCGTCTTCGTCAACGGGCATCAAGTGTTCTCCAAGTACGTGGGCAGCACGGCGCACACGGCCTTCGCCACCGCGACGTCGGACGAAAACGAGGTGTCCACCTTCGCCATCGATCCTGCGCTGCTGGTGGCGGGAGAAAACACCTTTGCCATCGCCATCAAGCAGGCAAGTCCGACGTCCAGCGACATCTCCTTCGACTTCCAGCTCACGGTGACGCCTGCGCCCTGACCCCCGCTGACATGAACTGAAACACGTTTCGGCTGGCGCAAAAACTGCGGGCGCGCTACCTCCTCGGGTCCAGGAGCGCGCCTATGCCAACGATGGTCTTCTCGGGGCCGGTTCGAATCGCCCGCTGCGCGGGCCTGCTGCTCATTGTCACTGCGCTGGTGGGCTGCTCGTCGAATCCCGCGGAGCTGACGCCGCTCGAGTGGAGCAAGGTGTCGGGGCCCGCGCTCAACGGGGCCGTCCTCGGCCTGGGGACCCCCGCCGCCTTCGACGAGGTGGGCAACTTCACCATCAGCGCTTTCAAGGACGGCAGCACCTACAGGCTCTACTACGGAGGCGCCGACAAGTTCGGGACCTGCCCCGGAATCAACAGCTCGCACTGGCGCATCGGGCTGGCGACTTCGACCGACGGCGTGAACTGGACGCGCGTGGTGGGCTCGGAAGCAAAGGGGGCCATTCTCGACAATGGCACAGCCGGCCAATTCGATTCCTACATCACCTATCGTCCCTACGTGCTCAAGGACGGGAGCGTCTACCGCATGTGGTACAACGGCAGCACCAAGCCGTTCAATGATTGCACGGTGCCGGCAGGAACGAGCCCGCTCGCCGACAACCGTCGCATCGGCTACGCCGAGTCTCCCGACGGAATGAAGTTCATCAAGATCAATACCGGCCCGGGGCAGGGCGGCAGCGTGTTGCCGCTGGGGCCCCCGGGATCGATCGACGAGCAGCAGGTAGGCTATGTCTGGGTGATCAAGGATACCAACGATTACAAGATGTATTACTCCGCCAACGACTCCACCAACACCTGGCGCGTGGCGCTGGCCACCTCCACCGACGGGCGCAATTGGACCAAGAAGCCCGGCAAGCAGGCCCGCGGCGCCGTCCTCGACATCGGCGCGGCGGGCGCCTTCGACGTGGCCTGCGCGTACCAGCCTTCGGTGGTGAAGGAGAGCGACAGCCTGTATCGCATGTGGTACCGCGGCTGCCAGTCGGCGAACCCGACGTTGGGAGGACCCAGCCAGGGCGTCATCGGATACGCCGAGTCCAACGACGGCATCACCTGGATCAAGATCAAGGCCGGCGGGCCGCTCGGCGAGGCGCTCTCCAAGGGCAGCGGCACGCAGTTCGATTCGGGCGGCCTGACCACGCCCTCCGTCTTCATCGACGGCGCCAACTGGGCCATGTACTACGCGGGGTTCGATACGCAAGGGCAGTTCCTCACCGGCCTGGCCCGGGCGCCCAGGCAATGAGAACGGGTCGGGCCTTCGTTGCCCTGCTGGCGCTCGCGGCCGGTCCCGCCGGCGCGCAGACCATGCTCGATCAGGAGCAGCGCCTGATCGACATCCACGCGCTCCTGCTCGACCTGCCGCCGGTCGATGCGCCGGGCGCCTACGACCCCGGCCAATTCAGCCTGGCCCTCGAGATCATCGGCGTGCCTCCCATCGACGGCACCACCGGCAACAAACACCAGTTCACCGCTTCCGATCGGAGCATCGCGTTTCCGCGCCCGCGCGTGGCCCTTGGCCTTCCCGCTCCGGAAGGTTTTCGCGCCTTCGTCGGCCTCTCGTACGTGCCGCCCATCCAGGCCTGGAACGTGAAGCTCAACTACATCGCCGGAGAAGCGGGCATCGCCTGGGCGCCGGGGCCGGCCCGCGTCGGCTTCCGCGCGCACCTGCTCTACGGCGAATCGGAGAGCCCGGTGACCGATCCGGTGATCAACGACACGCTGCGCATCACCGAGTTCGGCGCAGAGCTCTCGGGGGGCTACGACTTCGCCTTCGGACGGCTCACCGTCACTCCGTATGGCGGCGCGGGCGTCTCGCACTCGAGCGGAAACTTCCGCGTCACCAGCGACGCCGTCACGCTGGTCAGCGACAACACCGCGGCCGCACTGCACGCAGGCGTGCGGCTGCTCTTCGGGAAGCGATGGGAGGGTGCTGCCGAGGTGGACTACTACCCGGGGTTCCTGATCCACCCCAACTTTCGTCTCGCCTGGCTGTTCGACCTGTTCTAGTACCCGCCGCCGGGAGTCCCGGTGTCGCCCACGGTGATGTTCCCGTTGAAGCCGGGGGCGGACGGATTGAGGCTGTCCTTGAAGGTGCAGGCCCTCGGGCCGCCGCCGATGCTGGTGAGGAAGTCCTGGTTGGGAGCGAGCTGCGGGGAGTTCAGCTCGGTGCATTCCGGCGAGGTGATCTTGTGCGGCGCGGTGTCCTTGTTGAAGAAGTGGACCTGACCGCCGCTGGGGATGGTGATGTTGATGGGGCTATTTCCGCTCGCCGTCACCGCGCCCTGCGAAGTCAGGTTGATGTCGGCGACCTGGCTGCCGCCGCCTGAGCCCCCTCCGCAGGCGACCAGGGCGAGCGTTACGAGCAACATGGAGAGACGCATGGATCCTCCGCGCACGACGCGTTTCACGTTGGATGCTGTTGGAGCCTTTCCGGTTCCAGATATCACGGACGCGCCGCGTGCTGGCGCTTCTTGCGCCGCGGCAACCCACCCGCTAAACCCGCTCCCGCATGCGCAAGGCGCGGTTCCTGATGGCGATCGTCGGTCTTGCCTCCGCCTCGCGCGCCGAGGTGCAAGGCTACCGGCTGGCGCAAGGCAAGGACGGCCCCGGCATCTCCACGGCGCTCTCCTATACCTTTGGCATGCATGGGAACCGCGTCACGCGGGCAGAGGGCGAGGTGCGGCTGGATCCCGACGTGGCCGGCAACGTGACGGGCGAGTTGCGCGTGCCCATCGACGCGCTGGTGAGCGACAGCGCGGAGCGCGACTGCCACATGCGCGAGGCGCTGGGACTCGACTACAAGCGCTCGCATTTTCCTGACGAGCATCTCTGCTCCAACGATCGTCTCCCCGCCGGCGCGGTGGTCTTCCCGGAGATCATCCTCCAGATCCGCGGCGCCAACGCACCCGCCGTCACCACGCTCGCCGTGGGGAAGGAGACGCCCATCTCGGTCGACGCCGCCTGGACCATCCACGGCGTGACGCGGCCGGCGAGGCTGCAGCTCACCGTCTCGCGCGACGCGAAGATCCCGGGCGCCGTTCGTATCCGCGGCAGCTCCGACGTCCGCCTCGCGGACTTCGGGGTGGTGGTGAAGAGCGCGCACGTGCTCTTCGTCACAAGCTCGGTGGGCGACACCGCCACGGTGCAGTTCGATCTCACCCTCGTCCCGCACAGGTGACATGAACTTCTTGCTCGCGCTCTGCCTCGCGGCCGCGCCGGGCCTCCACGAGCAAAAGGACTGGAACCGCGTCGTCGCCGCCCTGCAGTTGGTGGGCGAGGAGTATCTGGAGGCGCTCGAGCTGCCTGCGGATGCGTCCAGCGCGCGCCGGCGCCAGCTGGCCACGCTGCTGGAGGGCGCGGCGCCTTTCGCCGGCGACGCCGGCGTGCGCAAGGAGATCCTTGCTCTCCGCGACCGCGTGCTGACCACCGACTACGAGTTGGGCGTCGCCTGCAAGGCGCTGGTGGGCCGCATCCTCGATCGGTTTCCCGTCCGCCGCACGCCGCGGAAGAAGCCCGATCTGGAGGAGGGCAAGAAGCTGTATGTGCAGGCCTGCGCGGCCTGTCACGGCGAGGGCGGCAAGGGCGGCAGCCCCATCGCATCCACCATGGATCCGCCGCCGCGCGACATCCTCAATCCGCGCCCGAACTGGAGCCCGAGCGACATGTTCAACCGCGTGACGTACGGCGGGGCGGAGACGGCGATGCCGGCGTTCAAGGACGGCCTCTCGCAGATGGCGCGCTGGGACATCGTCTTCTATCTCTTCGCCGAGCGCTGGCCGCCGTGCGAGAAGCCGCTTCCTCCCCTGCGCGCCGACGAGCTGGCGGTCCTCGGCGATTACGAGCTGGGAAATCGATTCGGCTACGGCGCCGCCGCTTGTCTGCGTCGCATCTTCCGGCCTCCCAAGGCTGGCGCCGCCGGGCGGTAGCGAAACCGCGCGCCGGTGGGTTACTGCTTCCCCTCGTCATCGGAGGGCTGGTCGTCCCCGGGGACCTGCTTCTTTTCCTGGCCGGTGGCCTTCTTCGTCTCGCGCTCGATCTCCTCCGCGCGCTTCTGCATCTTGGTCAGCTCGGCCTGGTGCGACTTGACGAATGCCATGTTCGCGCGCAGGCCCGATGGGAGGCTGTCCGGCGCCTCGGCCATCGCGGAAGCCATCGTCGCCTGGGCCATCGCCAGGCTGGCGACGAAGTACTCCCGTGGCGTCAGGCCCGCCTTGACGATGGCCTGCTTCAGCTCGGGGATCTTCTCGATCTTCTTGACGGTCTGATCGAGCGACTCGTTCGAGGCGTCGTGATCTTCCTTGTCCTTGTACTTGTCCGCCAGCGAGGGATTGGCCTTGAGGGAGGAGTAGATGTTCTCCTGCACCTGCGCGAGCTTCTTCACCACGGGCAGGCTGAGCCGGTAGTTCTGCAACTCCTCCGCGTCGGCCTGGTCCTTGGACTTTGCCTGCGCGGCGAAGGCGGAGGCGAGCAGGGCGCAGGTGGTGAGAATGGTCGTCAGCGCGCGGATCCTCATATGGCGTGGCTCCATGAAAAGGATCGCGCACCTTTGGACGAAAGTCGGAGCCGGCGCAAGCGGCAGGCGATCGCCGGCTACGAGCCTTCGCCCGGTTTCTGTCCGGCCGCGGACAACTGGCGGGCGGCGGGCCCGACGAGAGGTCGCGTTCCGCGCTCGAATTGCTGGATGAATGCACGGCGAACCGGCGGAGGAGTGGTTGGCGACGCAGCGGTGGGCTTGATGGCGCTGGCGATCCTCTGCGCGCCGCCGCCCGCGCGCGCGGCGCCCACGCTGCGGCTCGGCGGTGACTACCTGCTGGACGGTGGCCCGGGGCTGTTCTCGCTGACGCTGGGGGTGGATACGCGGCTGGCCCGCGCCGTCACCGTGGGCGTCCGGGCCGGCGGGCTGGTCACCACCAGCCCCACCACCGGAGCCGTTCCCATCGACGTCGCGCTGCGCCTGTCCACCGGCCGAGTCTACTTCGAGGGCCTGGCCGGCCCCTGGATCTTCTTCACCGGCGACACCCTCCGCGGCCATGCCGCATTCGGATTCGGCCTGCTCGCGAGAGAGCTGGAATTCGGCGCCGAGGTGGGTTGGCTGAGCGGGTTTTCCCGCGCGATGATCGGCGCCCGGCTGGGGTTTCACATCTAGAAGGCGCAAGTTGCGCGCCGGCCTGCCGCGTCTGCGCAATCCTTGCGCCGGCGTCCGCGGCCCCGCAGTGCCTGCGCCCTGTCCCTCTTCTTGCAAGGGTTTCCCCAGGAATCGACTGCGAGGGCAGGGATGACACGAGATCTGATCATCGGAATGGCCGGCTCCGGCGGCGACGGAATCGTCAGCGCCGGCGAATCGCTCATCGCCGCCTGCGCCGCCGAGGGCTACCACGCCATCATGACCAAGAGCTTCGGCTCGCAGATCCGCGGCGGCGAATCGTCCTGCCGCGTGCGGCTGGCCATCGACCCGGTGCTCAATCCGGGCGGCGCGCTGGACGTGGCGGTGGCGCTGAACTGGGAAGACTTCCTCAAGTTCGGCGCCGAGCTGCCGGTGGGCGGCGAGACCGTGGTCATCTACGACAGCGCCACCGGCGTCCCGCCCGAGAAGGTGCCTCTCACCGGCATCAGCCCCTCCGAGGTGTTCGCCGTTCCCATCGGCGAGATGGCGCGCAAGGCGACCGGCACCGACAAGGCGAAGAACACCGTGGTGCTGGGCTTGCTCTCGGGATGGTTCGGCATCGTCCGCGACGGCGTGATGAAGGGGATGCGCAAGAAGCTGGCGAAGAAGGGCGCCGAGGTCCTCGAGGCCAACGAGCGCGCCTTCCAGGCCGGCATCGACTACGCCGCGGCGCATCCGTTGCGCACCTCTCGCACCATGGAGAAGCCGGCCAGGCCCGGCGTCAAGCTGCTCACCGACGGCAACGACATATGCGCCGCCGCTGCCATCTTCTCCGGCTGCCAGTTCTTCGGCGGATACCCGATCACGCCTTCCACCGAGGTCATGCAGCTGCTCACCCGCGAGATTTGGAAGTACGGCGGCGCGGTGCTGCAGGCCGAGGACGAGATCGCCGGCATCGGCGCCGCGCTGGGCGCCTCGTTCGCCGGCAAGAAGTCGATGACCGCCACCTCCGGCCCCGGCATGTCGCTCAAGACCGAGGTGCTGGGGCTGGCCAGCATCGCCGAGCTGCCGCTGGTGATCGTCAACGTGCAGCGCGGCGGGCCCTCCACGGGCATGCCCACCAAGTCGGAGCAGTCCGACCTCTTCCAGGCCGTCTTCTCCGGGCACGGCGACGTGGTGCGGCCGGTGCTGGCGCCCACCACGGTGAGCGACACCTTCGACGTCACGGTGGAGGCCTTCAACCTCGCCGAGAAGTACCAGACGCCGGTCATCGTCCTCTCCGACCAGGAGATCGCGCAGCGCAAGGAGGTGATCGATCCCATCGACACCTCGCGGTTCACCGTCGTCGATCGGCTGCGGCCCAACGACGCCGAGCTCGAGGACTACGCGCGCTTCCGCCTCACCGACAGCGGGGTCAGCCCCATCAGCCACCCCGGCCTCGAAGGCGGCAACTACCTGGGCGCCGGCATCGAGCACAACGAGCAGGGCGACCCCACCGCCAGCGGGTCGATGCACGCGAAGATGACGGCAAAGCGCTTCCGCAAGCTGGATCCGCTGCGCGAGCGCACCGACCTCTTCCGCATCGAAGGCGACCCCGAGGCGCCGCTGGCGTTGATCAGCTGGGGCTCCACGGCGGGCGTCTGCCGCGAGGCCCTGCAGCTGGCGCGCGCCGAGCGGCTCAAGGTCAAGCTCCTGGTGCCGTACCTGCTCCATCCCATCGCCGAGGGCGTGTACCGGCGCTTCTTCGAGTCGGTGAAGGCGGGCCTGGTGGTCGAGCAATCCTACCAGGGACAGCTCTACCGCCTCCTGCGCACGCAGCTCGACCTGCCCAAGGGCCTGCGGCCGTTCTGCCGCACCGGCGCCAACCCATTCCGCCCGCGCGAGGTGGTGGACACCCTGCGCGAGGCCGTCCTCTCCCTGCAGCGCAGCGTCGAAGACGCGCGGCAACCCCAGGAGTGATGCAAATGACCTCCCTTCCCACATTGACCGCCAAGGACTTCAAGAGCGACCTCAAGCCCATCTGGTGCCCGGGCTGCGGCGACTTCGGCGTCCTCCAGGCCCTCTACCGCGCCCTCGCCGCCATCGGCCGGCCGCCGCACGAGATCGCCTTCATCTCGGGCATCGGCTGCTCCTCGCGCATCCCCGGCTACACCACGGCCTACGGCTTCAACAGCGTGCACGGCCGCGCGCTGCCCATCGCGCAGGGCATCAAGCTGGCCCGGCCCGAGCTGTTGGTGCTGGCCGCCGGCGGAGACGGCGACGGCTTCTCCATCGGCGGCGGTCACGTCCCGCACGCCATCCGCCGCAACATCGACATCACCTACATCGTGATGGACAACCAGATCTACGGGCTCACCAAGGGCCAGCTCTCGCCCACCAGCCCCAAAGGACTGCACACCGTCACCTCGGGCTACGGCAGCCTGGAGAACCCCATCAACCCGCTGCTCTACACGCTGGCGTACGGCGCGCCCTTCGTGGCGCAGGGCACGCCGGCCGACATGGCGGGGCTCGCGTCCATCCTCGAGGAAGCCATCCGCTATCCCGGCTTCTCTTTCGTCAACGTGCAGTCGCCCTGCGTGACGTACGGCGAGGAGTGCCAGCAAGTGAAGGCGCAGAAGACGAAGATGAAGCCGCTGGCCAGCCTCGGGCACGATGCGTCGAATCTGCTCTCGGCATTGGACCTGTCGCGCTCCTACGGGACCGAGCTCTGCACCGGCGTGCTCTACCGGAACC
>DASRTX010000329.1:0-15797 GCA_035655715.1 Myxococcales bacterium
TAACCTACGCCGAGCGAATCGGGGCCGGTCGTTCCATCTTGACTAGCAGGCCGGGTGGTCCCGGCCGCTGTGCAGCCGGCGCCGCGCCGGTGCGTACTGATCAGGGCTCGACCCTGGCAAGCTGGCGGATGGCATCCGCGATCGCGGGCAGCTGCGGGACGGATGCCATCTCCAGCGCGTCGGCCAGGCCGATGCCGGGCACGTGGGCGCCGGCAAGGAGCCTGGGCGGCGCCACCAGATCGTAGAAGAGCTCCTCGACGGTGCGGCGGATCAGGTGCTCGCCGAAGTTGGTGATCTCGGTGTCCTCGTTGACGTAGAGGACGCGGCCGGTGCGCTTGACCGATTCGGCGATGCGCTCCCAGTCGTAGGGGTGGAGGCTGCGGAGATCGATGACCTCGGCCTCGATGCCTTCCTGCGCGGCCGTCTCGGCGGCCTTTGCGCAGAGCGGCAGCGTGCGGCCGTAGCTCACCACCGTGAGATCGCGCCCCTGCCGGACCGTGCGCCCCTCGCCGAAGGGGACGAACCAGTCGGGCGTGTCGGGCCACTGCGGCTTCCAGGAGGAGCGATCGCCGAGCGGCGCGTCGATCAGCTTGGAGAGCGCCTTGTCGTCGCCGGGCTCGCCGGGGATCTCCTCGCCGGGCGTGCAGCGCACCCGCATCAGCGCCTTGGGCACCAGGAAGAAGCAGGGGTTGGGATCGACCACGCAGGAAAGCAGGAGCCCGTACGCGTCGCGCGGCGTCGCCGGCATGGCGATCTTGAAGCCGGGGATGTGCGTGGCGGTCGCGTCGAACGAATGCGAGTGATAGATACTGCCGCGGATGCCCGAGCCCACCGGCGTCATGATGGTGATGGGGCAGTTCCACCCGCCGTTCGACGACCAGTGCTGCATGCCGGCGAGCTTGAGCAGGTCGATGGTGTTGAAGGCGTAGTCGCAGAACTGGATCTCGGCCACGTTCCGGCAGCCGGCCAGCCCCAGGCCGACGGAGGCGCCCACCACGCCGCGCTCGTCGAGCGGCGAATTCCAGGCCGTCTTCAGGCCCTGCGTGGCGGTGAAGGCGCCGCCCAGCGGCGGGCCCACGTCCTCGCCGAAGATGTCGGTGACGCCGTGGCGCTCCTCGGCCACGTGAAGGGCCATGCGGATGGCCTGGACCATGTTGCTCATCGATCGCCCCGGACCAGGTCGCGTTCGCTGAAGACGTGATCGTGGATGCTGCGCCCGTCCGGCATCGGCTCTTCCTTCACCTGCTTGTGCGCCGCCAGCAGCTCCGCGGTGTAGCGCGCGCGCATCTCGTCTGCCTGTTCGCGGGTGAGCAGGCCGCGCTCCAGAAGCCGCCGCTCGAACCCCACGATGCAGTCGGCCTCGTCGGCGATGCGGTTGGCGCCGGAAGCGGAGCTGTGGCCATGAAGGCGCGAGACCACCGCCTCCAGCAAGAACGGCCGCCGCTCGCTGCGCACGTACTCCATCGCCGCGGCGATCTCGCGGTAGCTGGTCTCCGGGTCGTTGCCGTCGACGGTCTTGCTCTCGATGCCGAAGGCCTTGCCGCGATCGCTGATGCGCTTCTCGCCGTGCTGTCCCTGGTAGCTGGTGGAGATCCCCCACTTGTTGTTGGTGACGACGATCAGGGCAGGCAGCGGATTGGCCGGGCGCGAGCACCAGATCAGGCAGGTGGCGAAGTCGCCTTCCGCCGTGCCGGCATCGCCCCCGGTGACGATGGTGATGCCGCGCCCGCCGGCGCGCTTCTGCGCGATGGCGGTGCCCGGCGCGATGGAGTACTGCACCTCGATGGGGCTGGAGATGGGCACCACGTTCCACTCGAGGCTGGAGTAGTGGCCGACGAAGTTGCGGCCGCCGGAGTACGGATCGGTGGCGGTGTTCCGCATCTGCCGCATGGCATCGATGGGGTCGGCGCCCATGGCCAGGAGCGTTCCCGATTGGCGGTAATGGAAGTGGCAGTAGTCGTACTGCGGTCCCCGGCCCTTGTGGATGAGCAGGCCCATCGGGACGTTGAACGCCTCTTCTCCCGGCCCGCCGATCCAGAAGTACCCGTCGCCCTGCTTGTACATCTGGATCAGGCGCTCCTCGAGCACGCGCGCCTTCACCATCAGCGAATGCATCTTGAGGAGGAGCTCGGGCGACAGCTCCGAGTCGGGGGTGGTGCGAACGGGCCGAAGGCTGCTGCTCACGAGGTCTCCTTTGCGCGGCTCAGTCGCGGCCGAGCTCGTGCTCCAGCTCCGGATTCTCTTGTGCCGGCGGCTCCTCGCCTTCGCCTGCGGGGCCGGGCGCAGGCGTCGCCACCACGGCGCCAGGGGAAGCCTCGGTCACCGGGGGCGGCGGGACGGACTGCTCGCGGGGCGCGCTGATCACTTGCTGGCCCGACCTGGCCGGCCGCGGCGCGTTGGTCGATGCCAAGACCGCCAGCTCCACGTAGCGGTCGAGCTGCGTCCAGGCGAGGAAGCGGTCCAGCTCGGCTGCGGTCTGGTCGCCCAGGTCCCGGGTGAGCGGCTGGTCTGCCCAGGCCTCGGCGTACGCGTCGTAGAGCTTCTGGACGAATTCGACGGCCCGGCGCGCCTCCTCGAGGACTTCGCGGTCCGCGCGCCAGGGGCCGGGGGAGCGGCGGGGCAGCGCAGCCCGGCGGAGGGTGGCCACGTTGCGGCGGTAGCTCTGAGCCGCCTTGGAGAGGTTGGGGGCGGCGGCGAGGAGCTTGGAGCGGAGCTCGAGGCGGGGAGAGAGGGGCTGGGCCTCTGCTGGGGGCGGGGTCGGGGCTGCGTTCGGGCTCGGGGTCGGGTTCGCGGTCTGGTGCGGGTGCGCGTCGGGGTCCGCGGGGTTTGATTCGGCGGATTGGGTTTCGGTCGACGGGGCCGAGGCGTCGGCCTGGGTTGGCGGTGGGGTTTTGGGGGCCTCTGCCTGGGGTGGGGGCTGGCTCCTCGACTTGTCGGCCGCTGCCAGTTGGGCGAGGGCGAGGGGAAGGTCGCGCAGGAAGCGGGCCACGTCGAACCCCTGGCCGCCCTCGTACAGCCGGGCGAGCGCGGCGGTGAGGCGTTCGAAGGCGCCGCTGCGCATCTGCTCCATGATGCGGGGAAAATCGAGGAAAGCGCGGCGCTGCGTGTCCATCTTCTGGTGCAGGCGCTCCGCGAAGGCGAGCGACGAGACGGCCTGCTCGACGTCGCGACGGATGGAGTCGCGCAGGGGACCCCAGCCCCCGCCGCTTCCGCCGCCGCCCCCGCCCCCGCCCTGCGGCTTCTGCGGCTGCGCTCCACCCTGTCCTGGTGCCCTGCCCTTCTTCCTTGCCACGCTCGCCTCCCGCTAATCCGGAACGCCTCTTCAAGCGGAAAGTGACGCCAGATGCAAGTGCCTGCTTTACGGGTCGCCCGACTTTCGCTAACACCGCGCCCATGCCTCGCCTGCGCCCCTACGCTCCCCAGGACTGGCCGCACTTCTTCGCGCTCGAGACCGACACGCAGCTCGACTCGCTGGGCGAGTCCACCGCGGAGGAGCGGGCCATCTTCAAGGAGCGCTTCCCCGCCCTGCTGGACGTGAAGATGGGGTTCACCCGGAACGGCTTCCGGCGGCCGGGCGCGCAGCTCTGGGTGCTTGAGGACGACGACAAGCGATACCTGGGCCATCTCTGGCTCACCGAGCGCGACGACGCCCGCCACGGCACGCCCACCCTGCAAGTGACCACGCTGGGCATCGTGCGCGAGGGCCGCGGCAAGAACTACGGCCGCATGCTGATGCAGAAGGCGGAGCAGGAGGCGCGGGAGCGCGGCATCGAGGTGGTGGCCCTGGAGGTGGCGGGCAACAATCGCCGCGCCCGGGATCTCTTCAAGGATCTCGGCTACGAGACCATCCGCCGCACCATGCAGAAGCGCTTGCGGGCCCAGTGAGGCCTGCCCGCATCGTGACGGTGGGGCACTCCAACCGCACGCTGCGCCAGTTCATCGATCTGCTCCGCGACCATCGGGTCGAGCTGGTGGCCGATGTGCGCAAGCTGCGCGGCTCGCGCGCCATGCCGCAGTTCGACGAGCGCGGCCTCTCGCGCGCCCTCTCTCGCGCGGGGATCCGCTACCTTCCCGTGGCGGAACTGGCGGGGCGCAGGCCGCGCAGCGCCCAGCCTTCCCCGAGGCCCTGCTGGCGGAACGCCGGCTTCCGCAACTACGCCGACCACATGCGCACGGAGGAGTTTCGCGCCGGCGTGCGGTGCCTGCTCGCGGAGGCGCGGCATCTGCGGACCGCGGTGATGTGCGCCGAGGCCGTCCCCTGGCGCTGCCACCGGTCCCTGATCGCCGATTACCTGGTGGTGGAAAAGCGCAGGCGCGTCGACGAGCTGGTAGGCGATCGCGCGCGGCCGCACCGCCTCACCGCCTGCGCGCGTATCGGCCGCGGGAAGCTGACCTATGACCTCCCCTGACGCGGCCGGCATCTCTACCTTGTTCCTGCGCTGGAGGGTCGCCGATGGAGATCACCGCCCGCGAGTTGGAGGAGAAGCTGCAGCAGGGCGATCGGCTCTGGCTCCTGGACGTGCGCCAGGAATGGGAGCACCAGCTGGCGCGGCTGCCGGACCACGCGCTGATCCCGGTGCATGAGCTTCCCTCCCGCCTCGACGAGGTGCAGCCGCCGGAAGGCGCGCAGATCGTCTGCTACTGCCACCACGGCGTGCGCTCGCTGGGCGCGGTGGCCTTCCTGCGCCAGGCCGGCTTCGCCAACGCCCTCTCGCTGGCCGGCGGCATCGATCTCTGGTCGCGCCTGGTCGATCCCTCTGTGCCCCGCTACTGACCGAAGAGGCGCAGCGCGTTGCCGGAGAGGATGCGCTGCTCGTCCTGCGGCGGCAGGCTCAACGCGCGCAGCGCCCGCAGCTCGCGATCCCAGGCGTAGGGGATGTTGGGAAAGTCGGTGCCGTAGAGGATGCGGCCCGGGTGGCGCCGGAGGATTTCCACGTCTGGCTGCCGCTCGAAGTACCCGCCGATCACCATCGTGGTGTCGAGATACAGGTCGGGATACGCCTCCAGCATCTCTTCGAACTGCGGGGTCTGGTCGAACCCCAGGTGCGGGACGATGGCGATGGCGCCGGGCTGCCGGTCGAGCGCGCGCCGCAGCTTGTCCGCGCCGGAGACCGATCGCGGATCGATGCCGTAGCCCTGCACCGCCGGCTCCGGCCCGCAATGGATCACGACCGGCTTGCGGTGCCGCGCCGAGGCTCGCCAGACCGCGTCCAGCCGTGGATCGTCCGGGGCGATCTTCATCACGTGCGAGTGGATCTTCACCCCGCGGAAGGGTCCTGCCAGCGCCTCCTCGAGGATGGCCTCCTCGCCCTCCTCGCCGGGAAAGACCGTGCAGCAGGGCAACACCTCGGGATGCCGCAGCGAAAGCTCCAGCGTGAAGGCGTTGAGCGCGCGCGAAAGGCCCGGCTTGTGCACGTAGGGCAGCGCCACCATCCGATCAACGCCGCCATCGAGGAGCGTGCGGACCGACGCGTCCACCCCTTCGCGGTAGCGGATGTCCCAGGCGTGGGTGTCGAACCACCGCCGGATCGCCTCGGCCAGGCGGTCCGGGTGCAGGTGCACGTGCGCGTCGACGATCACTCAGGTCCCGGTGGCTCGCTTCTGGAACCCGAAGATACCGCGGATGCGCGAGAGCAGGTTCTCCGAGGCCTCGTCCATCGCCGGCGACTGCTGCTCGGCGCGCGCGGCGTCCAGCGCCAGCCGGCGGCGAGCGATGGTCTCCGCCAGCGTCCTGAGCAGATCGGGCTCGGCGGAGAGCACGCGCTCGAAGGCGTCGCGGTCCAGCGCCAGCAGGGCGGTTTCGCCCAAGGCGGTCACGGTGGCGGTGCGCGGCTCGCCGGTGAGCATGCTCATCTCGCCGAAGAGCGCGCCGCGGCCCAACCGCGCCACCTCGCGGTCCGCGCCGCCCTCGACGTGGACGCCGACCGCCACCTCGCCGCGCGCCACCAGATAGAGCGTCTCGCCGCTCTCGCCCTGCCGCACCACCGCCTGCCCCGGGCCGTACTCGAGGAAGCGCGCCCGCGCCGCCAGCACTTGACGAGCTTCCAGGGAGAAGGCTCGCACGAAGTCGATCCGGCCCAGCAGGTCCTCCGCCTCGGCCAGGTGCTCTCGCCGCCGCCGCTCCTCGGCCTCGACAGCGCGCTCGCGGTACGAGACGGTGGTCTGCGGATAGGGCATGTCGATGGCGGCGCGGCGCAGGGCGTACCAGACCGCCTCCTGCACCTGGTCCAGCGCCTTGCTGCGGGCGGTGAACCCCTCGGTGCGGAACTTGATCCGGTAGCTCACGCCGTCGTCCGTGAAGGCGGCCAGCTGCACGATGGGGGCCGGGCTGTGCAGCACCAGCGCGCAGGATCCCGCCGCCTCGCGCAGCACGGCTTTGGCGCGCGCCGGGGAGACGTCCATGTCCACCGTGACCAGGAGCTCCACCACGTCGGTGGGGTGCGGCCGCATGTGGTTGACCACCACCTCTCGCGAGATGAGGCCGTTGGGCACCAGGATCTCGTCTTCGTCGCCGGTGAGCAGGCGCGTGGAGCGCCAGCCGACGTCGAGGACGCGCCCGGTGAACTTGCCGAACGACACCCACTCTCCCGCCTCGAACGGCTGCTCGGAGCTGAGGGTGAGGCCGGCGAAGAGGTTGCCCAGGCTCTCTTGCAGGGCGAAGCCCAGCACCACCGAGAGCAGCGCGGAGGTGGCGAAGATGCTGGAGAGGTCGACCTTGTACTCGATGCGGACGAGGAAGGCGGCCGCCACCAGCGTGGAGCCCCAGGCGATCAGGCTGCGCACGATGCGCGAGGGCGGCGCATGGAAGCGCGCCCGCATGGCGAAGAGCAACGTCTCCAGCAGCCGCACCACGCCGAAGGCCCCGGCGAGCAGCGAGCCGAAGCGGAGCGCGTGGGCCATGGCTGAGTTGAGCTCGGGGAAGGCGAACAGCGCGAGCCGGGCCATCAGATACAGCGCGAACGCCCACTGCTGCGTGGCCAGGTCGGAGACCAGGTCGCGCGACGCCGTGCCCCGGCGCAGGATCAGATGGCGCCAGAGCGAGACTGCGAGCAGCAGCGCCGCGGCGAGCGCCAGCATGGTCGGTCCCTGCACAGGGGCATGGTCGCCTCCCTGCCCGGCTACGGGCAAGAAACCCGCTCTCCCTCGTCGGCACGCATCCACACGCACCCACATCGCCGCCTTGACCCCGACAGGCGGCCGCTTCTACGCTCGCTCGATGCGCACGACCGCTCTCCTGATCGCGTCCTTCTCGCTGTTGGGCGCAGGAGCCGGCGCCCGCGAGTCCGACCCGCCCCGGCAGGACCTCGCCACCGAGCGCATGGAGGCCGGGGACAACGTCGAGGACGCGGCGCCGGAAGGGATCGTCACCCGCGCTTCCGGCCTGCCGGACCATCCGCGGAGCCTGCAAGAGATCGTCAAGAGCGGCTACATCCGCGTCCTCACCCGCAACAACGACACCAGCTTCTTCATCTACCGCGGCCACCGCATGGGGTTCGACTACGAGCTGGGCAAGAAGCTCGCCCAGCACCTGGGCATCCGCGTCGACATGATCATCACCCAGGGCTGGTCGGAGATGGTGCCGGCGCTGCTGCGCGGCGAGGGCGACGTGATCGCCGCCGAGGTCAGCATCACCGGCGAGCGCAAGCAGGAAGTGCTCTTCGCCGAGCCCTGGGGCCGCACCCGCGAGGTGGTGGTGTGGAAGGACGGCTCGCCGCCGGTGAAGACGGCCGAGGATCTCTCCGGCAAGGAGGTCCACGTCCGCCGCAGCTCGACCTACTACTCCACCCTGGTCGAGCTGAACGCAGGCCTGAAAACGGCGGGCAGGCCCGAGGTGGCGATCAAGATCGTGCCCGAGGACGAGGAGACCGACACCATCCTCCAAGGGGTCTCCCGCGGCGAGATCGTCTACACCGTGGCCGACGATCTGCTGGCCAACATCCACTCCTCCTACTGGGACAACCTGGTCATCGGTCCGCCCATCAGCGCCGAGCGCGAGCTGGCCTGGGCGGTGCGGCCCGGCGACGTGAAGCTGCGCAAGGTTGTGGACGACGTCTTCCGCAAGCTGCGCAAGAAGCCCGACTTCAACGTGCTGAAGAAGAAGTACTTCGAGGCCGAGCGCTCGCTGCGCAAGGAGCGCAAGGACAAGTTCTACGCCTCCGAGACCGGCACGCTCTCGCCCTACGATCCGCTGGTGCGCAAGCACGCCGAGCGCCACGGCTTCGACTGGCGGCTGGTGGCGGCGCAGATCTACCAGGAGAGCCACTTCGACCCGCGGCGCAAGAGCTGGGTGGGCGCGACCGGCCTCTTCCAGATCATGCCCGCGACGGCGCGGGGACTGGGCATCAAGGATCCCACAGACCCCGAACAGTCCATCCGCGGCGGCCTCAAGTACATGGAGCAGCTCAGCGACCACTACAAGGAAGTTCCCGACCCGATCGAGCGCTACCGCTTCGCCCTGGCCGCCTACAACACCGGCTTCGGGCACGTGGACGACGCGCGCGCGCTGGCGGGGCGCGACAAGAAAGACGTGACCCTCTGGCGCGAGGTGGCCCCGTACCTGCTCAAGCTCTCCGACCGTCGGGTCGCGAAGCGGACCCGCTTCGGGTACTGCCGCGGGACGGAGCCGGTGGACTACGTCCGGCACATCGACGAGCGCTACGCCGGCTACGCGCAGCTCGTGCCGCTCAAGCGCCCGGCCGAAGCGCGCCGCGACTGACGTCCTAACAACTGGCGAACATCTCGCGGTGCGTGTGGGATGACGCGCGCCTGGCCATTATGTTCCTGCGCCCATGGCGACCTCGACGCGCGCGCTGGTTGTGGCTTTCCTCGCGGTGGTGGCGGCCTTCGTCGGATCGACCTGGTGGGTCCAGATCCAGGCGCGGGACATCGACGCCGACACGCTGCTGATCTCCCGCGACGCGGCGCCCGGGGTCGAAGTGATCAGCGATCTGCGGTCCGAGCTGCGCGAGCTGCAGGGCCGGGTCATCCGCGGCATCATCGGGCGCCAGCGCTCCGCTGACGAGGTGGCCGAGTCGCGCCGGCGGGTGGACGATCTGTTGGCGCGCGCCATGGCGCTGCCCACCGATCGGGAAGAAACCCGGCTCTTCGTCCATCTGCAGTCGAGCATCCGCGCATTCGACGAGGCGGCCGAGCGCGCCCTGGAGCAGGCGCGCGGAGGGAAGCTGGTCAAGGCCCAGCTGACCGTCGACGACGAGGTCCGGCCCGCGGCGGACGTGGCCGGCGCCGCTGCGCGGGCACTGGTGGAGTACGACGCCAGCGCTGCCGAGGAGGCCGCCAGCCGCATCGAGCGCGCGCGCGAGCGGAGCCGCCGCATCGCGTGGGAGCTGGACTCCCTCTGCGCGCTCCTGGCCATCGGTGCAGCCTGGCTGGCGCTCAGGGTGGTGCGCCAGATGCACCAGGTCCAGGCCGATCACCAGAAGCTGACGGAGCGGAAAGCGGAGGAGCTGGAGCAGTTCGCCGGCCGCGTGGCGCACGACGTGCTCAGCCCGCTCTCGGCGGTGAGCATGGCGCTCTCGGTGGTGGAGCGCGCTCCCGAGCAGGCCGGGGACGCGTTGCAGCGCGCCAAGGCCAGCCTGGGCCGCGTCCGCGGCATCGTCGACGGCCTGCTCGAGTTCGCGCGGGCGGGGGCGCGGGCGGAGCCCGGCGCGCGCAGCGAGGTGGGCGCGGTGACGGCGGGGCTCCTGGAGGAGCTGGCACCCTTCGCTTTCCAGCAGTCGGTGCGGCTGCAATTCGAGTCTCCCCCGGAGTGCGCCGTCGCCTGCAGCCCGGGCGTGCTGATGAGCCTGCTCGGGAATCTCTTGCGCAACGCCATCAAGTACCTGGGCGACGGGCCGCTCCGCGAAGTCTCACTGCGCATCCGGCGCCGGCGCGGGCGCGTGCTCTTCGAGGTGGAGGACACCGGTCCCGGCATCCCTCCGTCCCTGGGAGCGAGCATTTTCCAGCCCTACGTGCGCGGCCCCCACGCCGGAACCCCCGGCATCGGGCTCGGGCTGGCCACCGTGAAGCGGCTGGTGGAGTCGCACGGCGGCACGCTGGGGGTGCGCGCCGGGAGCCGCGGCGGGGCCCTGTTCTGGTTCGAGCTGGACGAAGCCACGCCCCCCGAGCCCCGCCCCACGGAGCACGCTGCGCAGGCCTCGGCCTAGAGCTTACGCCACTCTGGCGGTCCCCCTACAGTTCACCTTTCCGCCCATGCGCGATTGCTTGGGAACCAAAGTATCGTGTATGGCATCCATTTGCTCGACCGGAGGATACCCTTGGCAGAGAGCCTGGAGCAGCAACTTCTTGCGCTCGACAAGCCCGCGGCGAAGGCCCTGGCCGACCCGCGGGGCGTCCATCCGCAGCCTCCCGAGGACAAGGTCCCGCTGCGGCGCCAGGCGCCTGCCACCGTGGCAGGGGGCCTCCCGGCGGTGGCGTCTTCCCTGCGCCACGCGCTGGGGGAGGCCGGCCCCATCCGCGGCACCAGGCTGCTGCTCCAGCTCAACCAGGAGTCCGGCTTCGACTGCCCCGGCTGCGCCTGGCCGGACCCGGACCACGGCCGCACCTCCTTCGAGTTCTGCGAGAACGGCGCGAAGGCGGTGGCGGAGGAGGGGACGAAGGAGCGCGTGACGCCGGAGTTCTTTGCCCGGCACAGCGTGGCCGAGCTGTCGCGGCAGAGCGACTTCTGGCTGGGCAAGCAGGGGCGGCTCACGCACCCCATGGTGTTGAAGCCGGACGCCACGCACTACCAGCCCATCTCCTGGGAAGCGGCCTTCGAGCTGATCGCGGCCGAGCTGAACGCGCTGGCGAGCCCCGACGAGGCGGTGTTCTACACCTCGGGGCGCACCAGCAACGAGGCGGCCTTCCTCTATCAGCTCTTCGTCCGTGAGTACGGCACCAACAATCTGCCCGACTGCTCCAACATGTGCCACGAGTCGAGCGGCAGCGGCCTGTCGGAGACCATCGGCATCGGCAAGGGCACGGTCAGGCTGGACGACTTCGCCAAGGCGCAGCTGATCGTGGTGGCAGGCCAGAATCCCGGCACCAACCACCCGCGCATGCTCAGCGCGCTGCAGGAAGCCAAGCGCGCCGGGGCGAAGATCGTCAGCATCAACCCGCTCCCCGAGACGGGGCTGGTCTCCTTCAAGCACCCCCAGCATCCCTTCCAGCGCAGCACGCCGCTGGCCGACCTCTTCCTCCAGGTCAAGATCAACGGCGACGTGGCCGCGCTGCAGGGCATTGGCAAGGCCATCCTCGAGGCAGGGGCGGTGGACGAGGCCTTCATCCGCGAGCGCACCGAGAACTACCTGGCCTTCCGCGAGAGCCTGGCCAAGGTCAGCTGGGTGGACGTCGTCAAGGGCAGCGGCCTCTCCGAGCGTCAAATCCGCGAGGCGGCGCAGCTCTTCATCGAGAGCGAGCGCATCGTCTTCTGCTGGGCGATGGGCCTGACCCAGCACGCCAACGCCGTGGACAACGTCCGCGAGGTGGTGAACGTGCTGCTCCTGCGCGGCAGCCTGGGCAAGCCCGGCGCCGGTGTCTGCCCGGTGCGCGGCCACAGCAACGTGCAGGGCGACCGCACCATGGGCATCTGGGAGAAGCCCAAGCCCGCCTTCCTCGACGCCCTGGAGAAGGCCACCGGCATCCGCGCGCCGCGCGCCCACGGCCTCGACAGCGTGAACGCCATCCACGCGCTGCACCAGGGTCGCGCCAAGGTGTTCTTCGCCATGGGCGGGAACTTTCTCTCCGCCACGCCGGATACTGAGTATACCGCGGCGGCGCTGCGCAACGCGCGCCTCACCGCCCACGTGTCCACCAAGCTGAACCGCGGGCACCTGGTAGCGGGCGGCACCGCCCTCATCCTCCCCTGCCTGGGTCGTACCGAGGACGACGCCGGCCGATTCGTCACCACCGAGAACTCGATGGGCGTGGTGCAGATGTCGCGGGGGCGGATGAAGCCGGCCAGCAAGCACTTGATCTCCGAGCCCGAGATCGTGGCGCGGCTGGCGAAGGCGACGCTGGGAGCGAAGACGAAGGTGCAGTGGAGCTGGCTGGCGGAGGACTACGACCGCATCCGCGACCTGATCGCGATGGTGGTGCCGGGGACCGAGGCCTACAACGAGCGCGTCCGCAAGCCGGGCGGCTTCTACCTGCCCAACGGGCCGCGCGAGGGGAAGTTCACCACCGCAACCGGCAAGGCGAAGTTCACCGTGCACGCGCTGCCCAGCCACCAGCTGCGCAAGGGCGAGCTCTTGATGATGACCGTGCGCAGCCACGACCAGTACAACACCACCATCTACGGCCTCGACGATCGCTACCGCGGCCTCAAGGGCGACCGCCGCGTGGTGCTGCTCCACCGCGACGACCTGCGCGAGCGGGGTCTGAAAGACGGCCAGACCGTGAACATCACCAGCCACTTCCAGGGCGAGACGCGCACGGCCCGCCGCTTCACCGCACTGGCCTACGACATCCCGCGCGGCTGCGCCTGCACCTACTTCCCCGAAGCCAACGCATTGGTCCCAGCCCGCCACGTCGCGCACACCAGCAACACACCCGCCTCGAAGTCCGTCGTCATCACCCTCGCCCCGGAGCAGAACCCATGAGCATCCTCGATCGGGAGCACACCGTCGCCGGCACCGGCTACAGCCGCTGGCTGGTGCCGCCCGCAGCGCTCGCCATCCACCTTTGCATCGGCCAGGTCTACGGCTTCTCCGTCTTCAACATCCCGCTCACCAAGATCCTCGGCGTGAGCAAGGCCGCGGCGGACGACTGGAAGCTCACCTCCATGGCGGTGATCTTCGGCGTAGCCATCGTCTTCCTCGGCCTCGCCGCAGCCGTCTTCGGCACCTGGCTTGAGCGGGTGGGGCCGCGCAAGGCCATGTTCGCCGCCGCCTGCTGCTTCTGCGGCGGGTTCTTCGTGGCCGCCCTGGGCGTGAAGCTCCACGTCTTCTCGCTCGTGGTGCTGGGCTACGGCGTGCTGGGCGGCATCGGCCTGGGCATCGGCTACATCTCGCCGGTCAAGACGCTGATCACCTGGTTCCCCGACCGGCCCGGCATGGCCACCGGCATGGCCATCATGGGCTTCGGCGGCGGCGCGATGATCGGCTCGCCGCTGGCGGTGAACTTGATGAAGTTCTTCGGCAGCCCCACCACCACCGGCGTCGCCCAGACCATGGTGGCCATGGGGGTCATCTACTTCGTGGTGATGATGTTCGGCGTCTTCACCGTCCGCGTGCCGCAGCCCGGCTGGAAGCCCGCGGGCTGGGAGCCCAAGCCGGCCGGCACCCAGAAGCTGGTCACCAGCGCCAACGTCAGCGCGGCCGATGCCATCAAGACGCGCCAGTTCTGGCTGCTCTGGATGGTGCTCTTCCTCAACGTCAGCGCCGGCATCGGCGTGCTGCAGACCGCCTCCCCCATCATCCAGCAGACGCTGGGCGTGAGCGTGGCGGCGGCGGCCGGCTTCGTGGGCCTGCTCTCGCTCTTCAACATGGGCGGGCGGTTCTTCTGGTCCACGTTCAGCGACAAGCTGGGACGCAAGACCACCTACAACGTCTACTTCATCCTCGGCGGCGTCCTCTACGCGCTGGTCCCCACCTCGGCCACGATGCACAGCGTCCCGCTCTTCGTGCTGCTGGTGTGCGTGATCATCTCGATGTACGGCGGCGGCTTCTCCACCGTGCCGGCGTACCTCAAGGATCTCTTCGGGACCATGCACGTGGGCGCCATCCACGGCCGGCTGCTCACGGCCTGGTCGGCCGCCGGCGTGGTGGGGCCGCTCCTGATCAACTTCATGCGCGACTACCAGGTGGCGCACGGGGTGGCGCTGGCCCAGTCGTACAACTTCACCATGTACATCCTGGTCGGCTTCCTGGTGGTGGGCCTGCTCTGCAACCTCGCCGTCAGCCCTGTCCACGAGCGCTACCACCACCGCGCCCAGGTGGAGCGGCCCGCCCCCTCCACGCGCCTCGCCACCAACTAAGGAGCCAGCACATGGAAAACACTACCGCCCGCACCTCGCCCCTCTCGCTGGCCATCGCCTGGCTCATCGTCGGCGTCCCCCTCCTCTGGGGGGTGATGGAGACCTTCAAGAAGAGCCTGGCGCTGTTCCACTGAACTGGGGGCACGAAGGCGCGCTCACGCGCGGCCATCATGTCCCCGGAGACGCCGCCGGAGCGCTACAAGCCTTGACGGGTTGAGACCAGCCCTGTAGTTTCCCGCGCCCTCCGGGCAATTCCGCCCGGAGGGGGCGCCTGCTCGCCTTCCCGCCCTGGCCGGCGGAAGGTGGGGGGAATCGAAGGATCCAACGATGTCGCAAGGGCCGTTGCACTACGAAAACGTCAAGCCGTCCGTCGTCGAGAAGTTTCGCACCCACGAGCGCGACACCGGCTCGCCCGAGGTCCAGGTGGCCCTGCTCACCGAGCGGATCCACTACCTCACCGAGCACTTCAAGACGCACAAGAAGGACCACCATTCCCGCCGCGGCCTGCTCAAGCTGGTCGGCCAGCGGCGCCGCCTGCTCGACTACCTCAAGACCAAGGATGCCACCCGGTATCGCAAGCTGATCGACGGGCTGGGTATCCGAAAGTAGAAGGAATTTCCCGCCGGGGGCATCGAGAGGTGCCCCCGGTTTGTTTTGAAGGATGGGCCTCATCCCGGGTACCGCCGGGACCCTCATCGGAAGCGCGAACCGCGAGCGTTCGCCCTTGCGATCAGGATCCATACGGTTCCCGGATCCGGCCCTCGACAACCAAGGCAGAACGCGAGCGCGGGCGGGGCCTGCGCGAAAGGACGTTGCACAATGGCAGAAGCAATGACGGTCACCGCGCAGGTCGGCAACCAATCCATTTCCATCGACACGGGGAGGTTGGCCAAGCAGGCCGACGGATCGGTGGTGATGCGCAGCGGCGACAGCATGGTGCTGGTGACGGCCGTGTCGGCGAGGGAGCCGAAGCCCGGGCTCGATTTCTTCCCGCTGACGGTGGACTACCAGGAGCGCCTCTCGGCGGCGGGCCGCATCCCCGGCAGCTTCTTCCGCCGCGAGGGCCGCCTCACCGAGCGCGAGACGCTGATCTCGCGCCTCATCGACCGATCGCTGCGGCCGCTCTTCCCCGAGGGGTACCAGAACGAGACCCAGGTGATCGCCACGGTGTTCTCGGCCGATCCGGTGAACGACACCGACGTGCTGGCGCTGACCGGCGCCTCCTTCGCCATGGCGGTGAGCGACATCCCCTTCCCCTTCCAGTTCGCCGGCGTGCGCGTCGGCCGGGTGGGCGGGCAGTTCGTGGCCAACCCCAGCGAGGAAGAGCGCGCGCAGTCCGACATCGACGTGATCATGGCCGCCAGCCGCGACTCCATCTTCATGGTGGAGGGCGGCGGCAAGGAAGTGACCGAGAACGACATGATCGAGGCGCTCCTCTTCGGCCAGCGCGCCATCGAGCCGCTCCTGGCGGCGCAGGAGAAGCTGGCCAAGGCGATGGACAAGAAGAAGCGCGGCTTCGACAAGGTCCCGCTCGCCGAAGGCGTGGCCGCCCGTGTGCGCGAGGTGGCATTCGACCGCGTCCGCGGCGCCTACGACCAGCACGACAAGCACGAGCGGTACGGCCAGCTCTCGCAGATCAAGAAGGACGTGGTGGCGCAGCTCTGCGGCGAGGGCCAGCCCTTCGCCGGCAAGGAGAAGGACGTGAAGACGGCGCTGGAGGACCTCAAGTACGACTACATGCGCCGGATGATCACCCACGACGGCAAGCGCATCGGCGCCCGCGACACCAGGACCGTCCGCAAGATCTCCTGCGAGGTGGGCCTGC
>DASRTX010000330.1:0-2016 GCA_035655715.1 Myxococcales bacterium
CGCCGCGGTTCTCGTCCATCGCGTCGCGCACGCGGCGCTCGGCGAGCTGGCGCCGCCGCTGCGCTCGCACCGACGAGAGGTCGATCACCGGCGCGGAAGCCCGCCGGGTCTTTCTCCGCTGGTGGTTCGAGCTCGCAGTGCGCATCGTGCCTCGCGTGTGCAGGGAGACTAAGCCCGCAGCAAGAGCCCGGTCAACGCGGACGCGCGCGCATTTCATGGAGTAGACTTCGCCGCCTTCAGGAGGGCTTGACGGCTTGTTCGAAAAGATCCTCATCGCCAACCGCGGCGAGATCGCCTGCAGGGTTGCGCGGGCGGCCCGCGGGCTCGGTGTCAAGACGGTCGCGGTGTACTCCGATGCCGACGCGAACGCGCTGCACGTCGAGCTCTGCGACGAGGCGGTGCGCCTGGGCCCGCCGCCCGCCCGCGAGAGCTACCTGGACGTCGAGCAGGTGCTGGCGGCGGCGAAGAAGACGGGGGCGCGCGCCATCCACCCCGGCTACGGCTTCCTCTCCGAGCAGGCGGACTTCGCCCAGCGCTGCGCGGACGCCGGTGTCGTCTTCGTCGGCCCGCCTCCCGCCGCGATGCGGGCCATCAAGGACAAGGCGCAGGCGCGCGCGGTGATGCGCGGCGCCGGCGTGCCGGTGGTGCCCGGTTCGGATGGCCACATCGGCGACGAGTTGGCGGCCAAGGCCTCGGCGGCATCGGTGGGCTTTCCCCTCCTGGTCAAGGCGGCAGCCGGAGGCGGCGGCATCGGCATGCAGGTGGCGCGCAACGAGCCGGAGCTGCTCAAGGCGCTGCGCAGCTGCGCCGACCGCGCCAGGGCGTCCTTCGGCAAGGAGGCGGTCTACCTCGAGCGCTACTTCGAGCAGCCGCGCCACGTCGAGGTGCAGATCCTCGGCGACGGGCACCTGACCCTGGCGGTGGGCGCCCGCGAGTGTTCGATCCAGCGGCGCCATCAAAAGATCGTCGAAGAAGCTCCGGCGCCTGCCTTCGAGCTGCCGTCGCCGCGCCCGGCGGTCCTGCGCAAGCTGCTCGACGCCGGCCTGCGCGCGGCCCGCGCCGTGGGCTACGCCAACGCCGGCACCTGCGAGTTCCTGCTGGTGGGGGACGACGTCTTCTTCATCGAGCTGAACGCGCGTCTTCAAGTGGAACACCCCATAACGGAGGCCACCACGGGCCTGGACCTGGTGCAGCTCCAGCTGCGCATCGCCGCCGGCGAGAAGCTCCCCATGGGTCAGGACGACCTCGTGCCGCGCGGCCACGCCATCGAGTGCCGCATCAACGCCGAGGATCCGGTGAAGTTCTTTCCCTCGCCCGGCCCGGTGAAGCGCTTCGACACCCCGGTCCCCGCAGACGGCGCCTTCCACGACGGCATCCGCATCGACGCGGGCTACCGGCAAGGCGACACCGTCACGCCCCACTACGATTCGCTGCTCGCCAAGATCATCGCCTACGCGGACACCCGCGCCCAGGCCATCGAGCGCATGCGTGCGGCGCTCTCCCGCTTCACGGTGGAAGGCGTCAAGACCAACATCCCGCTGCACCAGCGCGTGCTGGCGAGCGAAGCCTTCGCCCGCGGCGAGCTGGACACCCGCTTCCTGGAGAGGCTCTGAATGCCCGACGTTCCTGCGCACATCACCGGCACGGTGTGGAAGATCGAAACCAAGGTCGGCGACCAGGTGAAGGCCGGCGACGTGCTGGTGATCCTCGAGAGCATGAAGATGGAGATGCCGGTGGAGGCGCCCGAGGACGGCAAGGTGGCGGAGATCCGCTGCAAGGAGACGCAGGCGGTCAGCGAGGGCGAGGTGCTGGTGGTGTTGAAGTAGGGGCGTAGGCCGACTGGGGGTCGCAGTCACGGGCGACGAGCGCCCCGTTGATCATCCTGCGCCGATCGCGGCGCGGCGCCAACCCACGCGGAGCAGCCACCCGACAGGCAGCGATAGGACCGCCCGGCGGTCTGCTTCCGATAGCGCCTCTGAGCTGAACGGATCCACGCCGGCGTGATGATAGTGGTGC
>DASRTX010000331.1:0-3259 GCA_035655715.1 Myxococcales bacterium
TGGCGGCGCGCGGCATCAAGCTCCTGGTCGTGGCCTGCAACACCGTCTCCGCGCACGGCCTGCATGCGCTCGCGGACGCGCTGCCCATCCCGGTGATCGGCGTGATCGAGCCGGGAGCGCGGATGGCGGCGGAGCGGAGCCGCGGAGGATGCATCGCCGTCCTGGGTACGCCGGCCACGATCGCGTCGGGGGCGTACCAGGCCGCGCTGCGGCGTCTTGCGCCCCTGGCAACGGTGATCGCGCGGGCGTGTCCGCTGTTCGTGCCGCTGGCCGAGGAGGGATGGACGGACGGCGAGGTGCCGGGGCTGGTCGCTGAGCGGTACCTGGGCGATCTGCGCCGCATGGGGGTGGACACCGCCGTCCTCGGCTGCACGCACTATCCGCTGCTGTCGCGCTCCATCGCGCAGGTGCTGGGGCCGCACGTGTCCATCGTCGACAGCGCCGAAACGATGGCCGAGGCCGTCGCCGCATTGCTGGCGGCGAAAGGGCTCCTGCGCGACGGCGATGACGCGGCGCAACATCGCACCCTCTGCACCGATGTACCCGATCGTTTTCGCGCGGTGGCCGAACGGTTCCTGGGAAGGCCAGTCACCGAGGTGGAGCTGGTCGATCTTCTTCCCTGATTCCGTGGGATTTTCCAAGCCGTGCCCGGCGTTTCCAAAGTCTGGCGGACCCCTCGGGGTTCTGCTTAACTGAGAGTCTGGATGATCCCTGCCAAGTCCGGAACGCCCGTCGGGGGCTTCAATCACAACGTGAAGTACGGTCCGCGCGTGTACCACGTGCAGACCGAAGACTCCGGGCTTCCGCACGCGCACTACATCACCCACCTGTTCGTGGGCGGCAACATCGTCGCCAGCATGAAGTCGAGCTACTCCGAGAAGGCCGCCGACCCCCAGTTGCAGCGCGTGGTCCGCGGTCTCATGGAGCAGCAGCACAAGGCGATGTTGCGACGGCTGATCACCGGCGAGTTCAACGACCAGGCAGAGCGCTTCTCCGCGACCCACTACGAGCCGGGCGTGCTCGCGGACGGCACCAACACCGCTTCCTATGTGAACACCACGCCGCCTCCGCCAGCCGGGCCCGCTCTCCAGGCGCGGGCTCCGCAGCAGCCCGCCGCTCCGGCCGGGCGCCCCGCTCCCGCGCCGGCACCGCGGCCTGTTGCCGCGCCGCCGCGGCCCGCGCCGCAAGTCTGGCAGGCGGCTCCACCCGCGGCGTCGCCGCGCACCCCAGGGGCGCCGCTGCCCCAGGTCACGCGTCAGCCCGGACAGCCGCTGCGTCCGGCCTCGCCGCCGCGCATGGCGCCGGTGGCCGCGCCGGCGCGGCCAGCCGCCAAGCCCGCCGCGGTTCCCAGCTTCTTCAGCGAGAGCCCGCTGGAGACGCCCGCGGACGATCTGCCCACGCTCTTCGCCGAGGAGCTGATCAGCGAGAAGAGCCTCGACGAAGTCATCCTGGCTTTTCTCTCCGCGGACCTCGAACCGCCCAAATAGAGGCAGCCATGTCCAGATACCTCTCCGCCGCCGCCGCCCTCGCCCTGCTGTGCGCTTGCGCCGGGTACACGTCCGGTGAGGTCATCGGAGGGCCGCCGCCCGGCTCCGGCACGAGCAATGGACTGCCGGACGCGGGAGATGCCGGGACCGACGGCGGGATCGACGGCGGCTTCGATGCCGGTTGCGCGCAGCTCTCTCTCAACGGGGTGGGCGCCTCCGATGATTGCGTCACGCCCGGAAGTCCGATCGCCGCCGTCGCCAACGTCACCATCGCAGCGGCAGACGCGGGCAATGCCTGCGCGGTCAACATCACGCTCACCACCGCCACGGGTTTCTGCACCGGCACCGCCAGCCATGGAACGTTGGACGCCTTCACCGGCGCCTGCGCCGCCCTCAACTGCACTTCGCCCTCGATCCCCGGAACGCTGACCTGCAACGGCGGCTGCACCATCCGCATCTGTGGCGACGCGGGGGCGTGCGGGCCGTGATCCAGTTGTTTCACGTCCGCAAGGCGTATCCCGGCGACGCGCCGGTGGTCGATGACGTCACGCTGCGCATCGAGAAGGGCGAGTTCGTCTGGCTGACCGGCCCCTCCGGCGCCGGCAAGAGCACCCTCTTGCGCATGCTCTTCGGCGCGGAGCGGCCCTCCAGCGGGCAGATCCTGGTGGGCGGCAGGAACATCGGCCGGCTCTCGCAGTCGGGAGTGCCCTACCTGCGCCGCAACATCGGCGTGGTCTTCCAGGACTTCAAGCTGCTGGAGAACCGGACGGTGCTGGAGAACGTGGGCTTCGCGCTGGAGGTGCTGGGCGCCTCGGACGGGGAGATCCGCGAGCGCGCGCGCAAGCGGCTGGAGCAGGTGGGCCTCTCCCACAAGGCGGCCTCGCTGCCTCCGCGGCTGTCGGGAGGCGAGCAGCAGCGCGTGGCCATCGCCCGCGCGCTGGTCAACGACCCCACCATCCTGCTCGCCGACGAGCCCACCGGGAACCTCGATCCCTCGCTCACCGAGAGCACGCTCCAGCTGCTCTTCGACGCCAACGCGCGCGGCACCACCGTGGTGGTCGCCACCCACGACCGCGGCCTCTTGCAGCGCTGGCACCGCCGCACCATCGGCCTTTCGAGGGGCAAGCTGGTGTTCGACGCATGATCGCCCACGTCGCCTGGCGCCTCTCCCGGCGCGCAGCCGTCAACCTCTGGCGGGCGCCGCTCCCGTCGCTTGTGGCGGTCCTCACCATCGGGCTGTCTCTCTTCATCGGCGCTTCCTTCGTGCTCGGCCTGCTCACCGCGCGGACGCTGGTGAACTCCTGGGGCGCCGAGGCCAGCGTGACCCTGTACTTCGACAGGACGGTCACCGACGAGCAGGCGCGGGCGGTGGCCGAAAAGGTGCAGACCCGCGTCGAGGGGCTGGAGGTGCGCTACGTCGACCGCGCCGCCGCGCTGCAGCGGCTGCGCGCCGACCTGGGCGATCTCGCCTCGGCCCTCGACGGCCTTCCGCAGAACCCGCTCCCCTCCTCGCTGGAGGTGACCCCGAGAAAGCCGCTGCAGGCCGGGGGGGTGCGGGTGCTGGCGGCGGAGCTGGGTCAGCTGCCCGGCGTGCACGACGTGGAGTACGGGCGCGAATGGCTGGAGAAGCTGGAGGCGTTGGCGCGCGGGCTGCGGACCTTCGGGATGGGCGCGCTGCTGGCGGTGATCGGCGCCGCCCTGCTGGTGGTGGCGAACACCATCCGGCTGGCCGTCTACGCCCGGCGCGACGAGATCGAGATCATGAAGCTGGT
>DASRTX010000332.1:0-8173 GCA_035655715.1 Myxococcales bacterium
CTCGGGTCGGCTGTAGCGCGGAATCATGGCGCGGGTGTGTACACCGCTACGCGAAGAGCGCCAACTGCCGGGCCTTGCGCAGCGGCACCGCGCGCTGCGGCTGCAGCAGCACCGGCTCCAGCGCTCGGGACTGCGCGCCGATGCAGACGCTCGTGTCGCTGCCGAAGCGGGTGAGCACGCGGTCCGCCGCGCTGCGGGCGTGCTTCGGGCTGTTGTTGTGCTCGGAGAGATGGGCCAGGACCAGATAGCGCAGGCCTCCGTGCAGCACCTGGGCGAGCAGCGCCGCCCCCTGCGCGTTGGAGAGGTGGCCCACGTCGCTGCGGACGCGCTGCTTGAGCGACCACGGGTAGGGCCCCTCCAGCAGCATCTTCACGTCGTGGTTCATCTCCAGCACCAGGGCGTCCAGGTCGTGCAGCGCGCGCACCACGCGGGCGGGAGCTGATCCCAGATCGGTGACGATGGCAGCGCGCGTCGAACCGTCGTCGATCACGTAGGCCACCGGCTCCCAGGCATCGTGGGGCAAGGCCACCGGCGTGACGGTCAACCCGGGCAGCGTCACCGGGACGTCGGCGCGCACCGCGCAGCGCAGCTCTTCCGGAGGTGGATCGCGCAGCGCGCGCATCGTCCCGCGCGTCGCGTGCACGCGGACCCCGAGCCTGCGGCCCAGGATGCCCGCCCCGTGGGAATGATCGGCGTGCTCGTGGGTGAGGAAGACGTCGGTGAGGTCGCGCACGTCGAGGCCGTTCTCGCGGCAGCGGCGCTGCGTCTCGCGCAGCGGCAATCCGGCATCGATCAGGATGCGCGTGCCGCCCGCGTCGACCCAGAGCGAGTTGCCCCCGCTGCCGCTGGCGAGCACGCACAGGCGCACTGAACGCATGTACCAGCAGCGCTTGCTCGCCTGCAAGCCCCTCCGACTGCTTTCACCAAGCAGTGGCCTGTGCTACACAGCGCGCCATGCCTCGCACGAAAAAGTCCATCAAGAACCGCAGCAAGGTCAAGAAGCAGGCGCTGAAGCGCAAGCGCGCGCGGCGCAACAAGGGCCTGCGCCGCGGCATGCGCGCCCGGTAGTCACCGAATGGTCATGCGCACTCCGTAGCGGGGCCGCAGCGTGATGCTGGGCTCCAGCTCGACGGGGTATCCGGACAACAGCTCGGGCCTGATCCGCTGCGCGAGCGTGGCGAGGACGAGCTCCGCCTCCATGGTGGCGAAGCCGTTGCCGATGCACATGCGCGGGCCGCCGCCGAACGGGAAGTACGCCCCACGCGGCGGCTCCTGCGCGAAGCGCCCTGGATCGAATCCCTCCGGATCCGCCCAATGGCGCGGATGCCGATGCACGACGTAAGGGCTGAGGAAGAGGATGGAGCGGGGCGGGATCTCGTAGCCGCCGATCTGGTCGGCCCCATTCACCGACCGGCCGATGATCCAGGCCGGCGGGTACAGCCGCATCGCCTCCATGAGGGTTCGCCGCGTCAGGGTCAGCCGCGGCAGGTCGTCCACGCCGGGGCTGCGCCCGCCCAGCGCCTGCGCGAGCTCCGCCCGCAGCTCCCGGAACGCCGCCGGATAGCGCGAGAGCAAAAGCCAGGTGAAGGTGAGCGCGTTGGCGGTGGTCTCGTGCCCCGCCAGGAAGATGGTCATCGCCTCGTCGCGCAGCTGTCGGTCATCCATGGACTCGCCGGTCTCGGCGTCGCGGGCCTCCATCAGCATCGAGAGCAGATCGCCGCGGTCGCCCGGATCGCGGCGCCGCTCGGCGATCATGCGCAGCACCACCGCGTCCAGCGTGGCCAGCGCGCGCTGGAAGCGGCGATTCTCCCGCGTGGGCAGCGTGGGCGGCAGGTCGAGGATGCGGCTGCTGCGCCGGTTGGCGATGGAGAGCAGGTAGTGCAGCGCCGCCCCCACGTCGTCCGCGGCGGCGCTGGGGTCGAAGCCGAGCAGCGTCTCGCCGACGATACGCAGCGTCAGCCGCATCATCTCGTGGTGCATGTCCACCACCCGGCCGCGCCGCTCCTCGAGCGAAGCCGCCGCCGCCTCCGCCGCGCGCACCATGGTGGCGGCGAACCCCGAGATCCGCTGCCTGTGGAAGGCCGGCTGCGCGATGCGCCGCTGCCGCCTCCAGAACTCACCCTCGCTGGTGAGCAGGCCGTTGCCGAGCACGTAGCGCAGGTTGCGATAGCCGCGGGTCTGCTTGCCGTAATTCTTGTTGTTCTCGGCGAGCACGTGGTTGACCCCGTCCGGCGAGCTGACCAGGTGCCCCACCATCGGCCCGAAGCGAAAGCGCACCACGTCGCCGTACGCGTGGAACGCCTGCAGGAACATGCGGATGGGATCGCGCCGGACCTCCGGCAGGCTGCCCAGCAGAGGGTGGCCGCGCGGCCCGGGCGCGGGGTTGCGAGCGCGCAGGTCGAGGATGTCGGCGAGGCTCAGCACCGGCTCTCAGGTCCGGCCGGTATGCCCGAAACCGCCTTCACCGCGGCTGCTCGCCGGCAGCGCCGCCGACTCCACCAACTCGGCGCGCGCCACCGGCGCGATCACCAGTTGGGCGATCCGATCCCCTCGCTGGAGGGTCACCGGCTGCTGCCCCAGGTTGGCGAGGATGACGCCGACTTCCCCGCGGTAGTCGCTGTCGATGGTGCCGGGGCTGTTGAGGCAGATGACTCCGTCGCGCAACGCGAGCCCCGAACGCGGACGCACCTGTGCCTCGTATCCGGTCGGAATGGCGACGGAGATGCCGGTGGGGACCAGGGTGCGTGCGCCTGGCGCCAGGGTCACGCCGACGTCGGCGCGGAGGTCGAGTCCGGCTGCGCCTGCGGTCGCGTAGGAAGGGAGCGGAAGGGGCTGGCCGCGCGGCGGCGAGATACGGGCGACCTCGATGGGGACGGACATGGGCCCGGCATCCTACAACGGCCGCTTACTCCATCGCCGCCGAGATCGCGTACATCGTTCGCATCGCGTCGCTCACGGGCCCGAACTTTCCGAACCACTTCCCGTAGATCTCCATGATCGATCCGGACCGGTAGATCCGGGAAAGCTGCCGGTTGACGGCGAGCCGGAACGCCGGATCGTGCCGGAGCATGAGGGCGTACGGCTCGAACGACAGCGGGCGATCGACGATCGCGTAGCGGTCAGGCTCGGACGAGGTGGCGGCGAGACTGAGCAGGATGGTCCGGTCGGAGGCGTAGACGTCCGCGGTCCCGTCGCTGACGGCCCTGAGACCCTCGCGGTTTATCTTCACGGACACGAACTCGGATGTGACGCCGGCCTTGTTGAGCGCCTCCTTCAAGATGCGCTCCGTAGTGGTGCCGGGGATGAGGGCGACACGCTTGCCGGAGAGATCGTCCACGCTCCGGATGCCGGCGCCGACGCGGCTCATGAACGTGGCGCCGTCCAGGAAGGTGAAGTTGGTGAAATCGACCAGCTCCTGGCGGGAGTACGTGCTGGTGGTCGAGCCGCACTCGAGGTCGATGCTGCCGACCAGGAGGGCGTCGATCCGCGTTTCGGGCGTGACCTTCACCCACTCGATGCGGAGCTCGCCCAGCGAGAGATCCTTCGCCAGCCCTTCGACCACGGCAGTGCAGAGGTCGACGGAGTACCCGCCTGGCTTGCCCTCGATGCCCACGAACGAGAACGGAACCGCCGACTCGCGGTACCCGAGCTTGATCACCTTCGAGTATCTGATCTGGTCGAGCGTGTTGCGACTGGACGCGTCCAGCCGGGCCGTCGCGCAACCGGCGGCGAGCAGCAAGGCTGCGCACGCAGTCTCGGCGATACGCATGTCACGACCATGCTGGAAGGCGGCTCGCGTGGCTATTGGACCATCATCCAATCGGCCCGCCCGCCGGTCAGAAGTTGTACGAGATCGCGTAGAAGAGCGAGAACGACCGCAGCAAGACCTCTTCCTGCAGGATGGTCAAGTTGCCGGGGCTGGAAGTCAGTGCGGGAGAGGTTCCGAACTGGTAGCTCGCACCCAGGGAGGCGCCGAAGTGCGCCAACTGGAAGTCGACGCCGCCGCTGAACGCATAGAGGTCGGCCTCGCGCAGCGGCGAGGTGACGGGGTCCGCGACCGGCGAGAGCGCCGTGTTGAACCCCAGGTGCACGGTGGTGCGGCGTCCGACGTACGCCTTGCCTCCGATCGCGCCGTTGAACACGCGCTTCGCCGAGTATCGGACCAGTGGCGGCGGTGCCGTCGTGGCGGTGTTGTTGGAGTCGCTGAATTGATAGGGCACCTTTCCCCGATAGAAATCATATTGCGAGACGGCGTTGTGGTAACGGAGGTCGGCCTCCACTTCGAATTGGAGGAAGCGGTACGCCGCGCCGATGCCCGCCGTCAGCGGCTGCTTGTACCGGAAGATCCCCGTGTCGTCGCGGTAGTACTGTGCCGTGCTGGCAGTCGCGCCGATGTTGCTCGACTCGCTGGTCACCAGCGAGCTGTTCCAGAGCTCGAGGCCGGGGGGCCGGAAGGTCGCACCCACGGTCAAACCAGCGATGACGTCCCACTGCGCTCCGAAAGTGAAGACGAGAGCGCTGTCCGTGCCTCCCGCCCGGATGGTCTCCAGGAACTGCGCAGGCTGCCCCGTCGAGGTCTGGGTGCCGGACACCGTGTTGGTGTTGCCGTAGCTCGTCTGTGCGAGTCCGACCCCCAGGCCAAGGCGCAGGGACCGATCCAGCACCGGCGAGAATCCGGCGGCGGCCTGATAGAGCTGAGACTGGAAATTCGCCGAGCTGGAGTAGTTGAGACGGGTGAACCCCTGGGATCTTGCGTCGAGCGTCTGATCGATCCCGCCGGGCGACCAGGAGTCGGCCCGCGTGATCGAGAGACCGACGCGCAGGTTCCTCAGGTCGACGAAGGGCATCTGGGAAACCGAACCGATGTACCCGGGCACGTTGTCGAGCTTGCTGGAAGAGATGGAGGCGCCGGACACCTTCGAGGTGAGCTCGGTGTACACGTAACCCGCCGAAGATGCGTTGAGCGATGCCCCTTCGGACCGGACCAGGCCGGCGGGATTGTAGAAGTTGGCCGCCGCGTCGCCGACCCTCGCGATGTACGCGCCGCCCTCCAGCGCCTCGTCCTTCCCGACCAGGACGTTGTCGTAGTTCGGGAAGATGAGCGCCTTCGAGAGCGGGACCGGGGTGTTGGTGATGGGCGCGATCTGGGCGGCGGCGGCGAAGGGCGCCAGCACCAGGAGGAGCCACAGCCTCGACAACTCTCGCATCGCCTGCCCTCGCCCGAGGATCCCGGGACAATAGGAGCAGATGTGAACGGGGGGACATGCGACCTAGGGCCAATGACGCAGGGCGCAGAGCGTCGCACCGGTCGATCTGGCCCCCTTCCGCCCAGATCGCTAGAGTAGGCCCCCCCGCGATGGAGGAGGCAACCGATGGCTGACACCGGCGGCGAGCGCATCGTCCCTGTCCCCGCGCAGTTCGCGAAGCAGGCCCGCATCGGCAGCAAGGAGAAGTATCGCGCGCTCTACGACCGTTCGATCAGCGACCCGGACGGCTTCTGGGCGGAGCAGGCCGAGCGGATCACCTGGTCGAAGAAGTGGAAGACGGTCTCGAAATACGACTTCGACGCGGCGAAGATCGAGTGGTACATCGGCGGCAAGCTCAACGCCTCGGTCAATTGCCTCGATCGCCACCTGGACGGGCCGCGCCGCAACAAGGCGGCGCTGGTCTGGGAGGGCGACTCGCCCGACGAGTCACGGACCCTCACCTACTTCGACGTCTACCGGGAGACCTGCAAGTTCGCCAACGCGCTCAAGAAGCTGGGCGTGAAGAAGGGCGACCGGGTCACCATCTACCTGCCCATGGTGCCGGAGCTGGCCATCGCCATGCTGGCCTGCGCGCGCATCGGCGCCATCCACAGCGTGGTCTTCGGCGGCTTCTCCGCCGAGTCGCTCAAGAACCGCATCCAGGATTGCGGCAGCGACATGGTGATCACCGCCGACGGCGGATATCGCGGCGGCCGCATCGTCCCGCTCAAGCAGACCACCGACGACGCGCTCAAGGAGTGCCCCGGCGTGAAGACGGTGGTGGTGCTCAAGCGCACCGGCAAGGACGTCCCGATGGTCGAAGGGCGCGATCGCTACTGGCACGACGCGGTTCGCGGCCTCCCACAAGAATGCGAGCCGGAGCAGATGGACGCCGAGGATCCGCTCTTCATCCTCTACACCTCGGGCTCGACCGGAAAGCCCAAGGGCGTGCTGCACACGACCGGCGGGTACATGGTCTACACCTCCCTCACGCACGAGCAGGTCTTCGACCTGCGCGAGGAGGACACCTACTGGTGCACGGCAGACTGCGGCTGGGTCACCGGCCACAGCTACGTCGTCTACGGCCCGCTCTCCAACGGCGCCACCAGCGTGATGTTCGAGGGCGTCCCGCAATACCCGGACTGGGGTCGCTTCTGGGACGTGGTCGACAAGTACGGCGTGACCACGCTCTACACCGCGCCCACCGCCATCCGCGCCATCGCGCGCGAGGGCGAGGCGCCGGTGAAGAAGCGCAGCCGCAAGAGCCTGCGCCTGCTCGGCACCGTGGGCGAGCCCATCAACCCCGAGGTGTGGCTCTGGTACCACAAGGTAGTGGGGGACGGCCGCTCACCCATCGTGGACACCTGGTGGCAGACGGAGACGGGCGGCATCCTCATCACGCCGCTGCCCGGCGCCATCGATCAGAAGCCCGGCTCGGCCACGCTGCCCTTCTTCGGCGTCGAGCCCGTGGTGGTGGACGACCAGGGCAAGGTACTGGAGGGCGCCTGCACCGGCAACCTCTGCATCGGGCGCCCCTGGCCCGGAATCATGCGGACGGTGTTCGGCGATCCGGATCGCTTCCGCAAGACGTACTTCACCACCTTCCCCGGCAAGTACTTCACCGGCGACGGCTGTCGCCGCGACGAGGACGGCTACTACTGGATCACCGGCCGCGTCGACGACGTCATCAACGTCAGCGGCCACCGCCTGGGCACTGCCGAGATCGAGAGCGCGCTGGTCTCGCACCACGCGGTTGCCGAGGCGGCGGTGGTGGGCTTCCCCCACGACATCAAGGGCCAGGGCATCTACGCCTACGTGACGCTCAAGCAGGGAGTGGACCCCAGCGATGCCCTGCGCACCGAGCTGGTGCAGCACGTGCGCAAGGGCATCGGCCCCTTGGCGCAGCCCGACGTCATCCATTGGGCGCCGGGCCTGCCCAAGACGCGTTCCGGCAAGATCATGCGGCGCATCCTGCGCAAGATCGCCGCCGACGAGTTCGACGCCCTGGGCGACATCTCCACGCTGGCGGACCCAGCGGTGGTCGACAATCTGGTGAAGGAGAAGAAAGCCCGCGAAGGCCAGTAAGACGTCAGTTCGACTCGGCTTTCCGCGCCACCTCGTCGACGGCGTTCTGCTGCTCGCGCTCCAGCTCCTTCGCCCGCTCGCGGACGTTGTCGAGCTGGCGCCGCGGCGCGGTATGCTCGGACGAACGGCCTACGGTGTCGCGCAGCGCCGTGCGGACGGCGAACGACGCGGCGGCCAGTCCCAGCAGCAACACGACCATCTTGCCAAAGCTCATGGCCTGGATGCTCGCATCCTCTGCGCACGTCCCACAAGTGGTACGCCGCCATACATCCAGGCAATTTCGGGGACACCATACGACGACTTCCGTATGGTGTCCCCGAAACTAGGCTTTGGGGGCCGTGGCCTGCTTGCCGTCGCCGCCGCCCTGGTCCGCCAGCGCTTCCTTGCGGGAGAGGCGGATCTTTCCGGAGCGGTCGACGGAGACCACCTTCACCAGCACCTCGTCGCCCTCCTTGAGCACGTCCTCGACCTTCTTCACCCGCGAATTCGCGAGGTCGGAGATGTGCACCAGGCCGTCGGTGCCGGGGAAGATCTCCACGAAGGCACCGAACTCCATGATCCGGCGCACGGTGCCGAGATAGGTCTTCCCCACCTCCGCCTCCTGGGTCAGCGCGCGGATCATCTTGATGGCCTGCTCCACGCTCTCGCTCGACGCCGAGGCGATGGCCACCTGGCCGTCGTCCTGGATGTCGATGCTGGCCCCGGTGCGCGCGATGATGTCCTTGATCACCTTTCCGCCCGGCCCGATCACGTTCTTGATGAACTCGGGGCGGATCTGGATGGTGGTGATGCGCGGCGCGTACTGAGAGATCTCTTTGCGCGACTCGGGGATCGCGGCGAGC
>DASRTX010000333.1:0-2003 GCA_035655715.1 Myxococcales bacterium
GAGGTGACCTTCCGTTATCGCGCGCGTCAGGTCATCATCGTGATCGACGGCGCGCGAAGCGTCCTCCATTGCAAATGATACAGCGTGTGCTCGGTCCATGTTCCGCATGCCCTCGTAGTCTCACTGGTCAGCCCTAAGTGATACATAGTCACGCAGGGTTTCGATCTCCAAATCGCTATCGATCAGGCGCTGCTTGACGACGTCGCCGATGCTGATCATGCCCAGCAGCTTGCCGTCCTCCACGAGTAAGAGGGGCAAAACGCCGGGCAGGTATGAAGCAGAGTGAGGTTGCGCCGTGCCTGTCGGGCGCCAATTTTTCCGGGCGTGTCGGCTCCTGAAAAGATCTCCCTTTCTGGCCTGTCGCGTGGCGACCTTGAGGCCTTGACCGAGCGCCTGCTGGCGGAGAACGCCGCGTTGCAGCAGACGGTGGGAGAACTGCGCGCGGAGATCGCCCGGTTGAAGGGCGTGGCGGCGCGTCCGGCGATCAAGCCGAGCGGCATGGAGCAGAAGACCGAGCCCAAGGCGGTGAGCTGCGTCAGAAAGCATGGGACGAAGGAGCGCAAGACCGCGCGGCTGGTCATCCACGAAGAGCGCATCATCACGGCCGCGGTTCCGGCCGGCTCGCGCTTCAAGGGCTATGAGGACTTCGTCGTCCAGGATCTTGTGGTGCGGCCGCACGTCGTGCGCATCCGCCGCGAACGCTGGGTGACCCCCGAGGGCCTGCCCGTGCTCGCGCCGATGCCGGCCGGGGTTGCCGGCCACTTCGGGCCGGAACTGCGCCGCTTCGTGCTGCTGCAATACCATCAGGGCCAGGTCACTGTGCCGCGCCTGGTTACCCAGCTCCGGGCGCTCGGCATCGCGATCTCCAAGCGTCAGGTCGTGCGTCTGCTGAACGCCGGCCAGAGTGGCTTCCTCGACGAAGCCCGTGCCGTGCTGCGGGCGGGATTGGAAACGGCGCCCTGGGTCAGCGTCGATGATACCGGCGCCCGCCACAAACTTCAGAACGGCTACTGCACCCAGCTCGGCAACGACCACTTCGCTGCGTTCGCCACCACCGGGTCCAAGAGCCGGCTGAATTTCCTGGAGGTGCTGCGCGCCGGTTACGACGACTACGTGATCAACAGCGAAGCCCTGGCCTACATGCGCGAGCGCGGCCTGGCGGGCTCCGTGATGGCTCAGTTGACAGCCGATCCCGAGCACCACTTCGCCGATGAAGCGGCTTGGATGCAGCACCTCCACCGGCTCGGGATCCCGGCACTGACGGTGACACCCGACCCGGTGCGCCTTGCGACCGAAGGCGCAGTGTGGGGCGCGATCAAGGCCCATGGCCTGCTGCCCGACACGGTGATCCTGTCCGACGATGCCGGTCAGTTCGCAATCAATCGCCATGCTTTGTGCTGGGTGCACGCGGAGAGACTGGTCCACAAGCTCGACACCTTCACCGACCGCCAGCACGCCGCCCAGCAGCGCCAGCGCGGCCTGATCTGGTGGTTCTACGCCGACCTCAAGGCCTACCGCCGCGACCCGGACCCGCGCCGGCGGACAGCGCTGCGCGCCCGCTTCGACCGGATCTTCCGTCGGCGTACCGGCTTCGCCACGCTCGACCGGCTGCTGGAGCGGCTGTACGCCAACAAGGAGGAATTGCTGGTCGTGCGGGACCGCCCCGACGTGCCGCTCCACACCAACGGCTCGGAGCGCGACCTGCGCCCGCAGGTGATCAAGCGCAGGATCTCCGGCGGCACCCGCTCCGACCAGGGACGGGACTGCCGCGACGCCTTCCTCGGCCTGCTGCTGACCTGCGCCAAGCTCGGCATCTCCTTCTGGGACTTCCTCGGGCATCGCCTCGGCATTCCCGGAGCTGACGCTCCCTACCTGCCCGACCTCGTCAGGATGCGCTCAGCCGCCGCCTGAGCGCCCGGCGTTTTGCCCCTCTTATACCGATGGCGCCTGATCGGTTCTGTTAAGCGGATTTAGTTGGCCTTGTATCTATCTAGGCGCCGCCA
>DASRTX010000334.1:0-4012 GCA_035655715.1 Myxococcales bacterium
CACGCCCGCTTCGACCTGCGCACCGGAGCGCCGTCGCGGCCGGGGCGCGACCCGGTGGCCTGCTATCGCGTCGAGCAGCAAGGAGGGCGCGTTCGCGTGGGCGGCCGCCTGACGGCGCCGCAACCCGCGACGGCGGCGGGACCGGAGCGCGTGGTCATCGTCGGCGCGGGCGCCGCTGGCAATGCCTGCGCCGAGGAGCTGCGGCGCCTGGGCTACCAGAATCCCATCGCCCTGCTCGCGGGCGAAGGCACCGTCCCGGTGGACCGGCCGAACTTGAGCAAGGACTATCTCGCCGGCACCGCGCCCGAAGAGTGGATCCCGCTGCGCGGCAGCGACTTCTATGCCGCGCAGAAGATCGACCTGCTCGAGGGTGCGGAGGTCATGGGCATCGACGTCGCGCGGCGCGAGGTGCGGCTCTCCAAGGGCCAGCCGCTGCGGTACGGCGCGCTGCTGCTCGCCACCGGCGCCGAGCCCATCCGGCTGCCCATCCCCGGCGCGGAGCGCGCCCTCTTGCTGCGCTCCTTCGCCGACAGCAAGGCCATCGTGGCGCGCGCCCGCGAAGGCCAGCGCGCGGTGGTGATCGGCGCGAGCTTCATCGGCCTGGAGGTGGCGGCTTCCCTGCGCGCGCGGAAGATGGAGGTGGCGGTGGTGGCGCCGGAAGCGCGTCCGCTGGAGCGCGTGCTCGGGCCCGAGCTGGGCGACTTCGTCCGCGCGTTGCACGAGGAGCACGGCGTCCGTTTCCACCTGGGCCGCAAGCCGGCGCGCATGGACGCGGGGTCGGTGGCGCTGGACGACGGCTCCAGCTTGGCGGCGGATCTGGTGGTGATGGGCGTGGGAGTGCGGCCGCGGCTGCAACTGGCCGAGCAGGCCGGCCTGCGCGTGGACAAGGGCGTGGTGGTGGACGCGACCCTTCGCGCCGCCGACGGCGTCTGGGCGGCCGGCGACATCGCCCGCTTCCCCGACCCGCGCACCGGCCGGCCCATCCGCGTGGAGCACTGGGTGGTGGCCGAGCGGCAGGGGCAACACGCGGCGCGCGCCATGCTGGGCTCGCAGGAGCGGTATCGCGACCTGCCCTTCTTCTGGAGCCAGCACTACGACGTGCCCATCAACTACGTTGGACACGCGGAAGCGTGGGATACCATCCAGGTGACCGGCAGCGTGAAGGACCGCAACTGCCTGGTCGCGTATCGGCAGGCGGGCCGCGTGTTGGCGGTGGCGTCCATCTATCGCGACCGCGAGAGCCTGCTCATCGAGGCGGCGATGGAGCGGGGCGACGACGCCCGGGTGGAGGCGCTGCTCAAATCCTGAGCGATCGCCCGAAAAGAGACGATGCTGCAAATCCTGGGAGCCTCGACGCACGATCCCGCGACGGGCGGTCCGGCCGACCTCCTGCTCGCCTGCCACGTTTGCATCCGTGCCTTCACCGCGCTCGCCGGGCGGTTGGCGTCGGCCGATCCGGCCCCGGACGCGGAGGTGGCCGCCGCCGCGCAGCGCGTCCACCGCTACCACTTCGTCGCCTTGCCCCTGCAACAGGAGACGAGGAGCGGTCCATCGCCCCGCGGCTCTTCACCGGGCTGAGCGCAACGACGCGATCAGGAACGCAGCCCACACCAGGGTGGCGGCCAGGAACGAGGCGGCCGCGCTGCCCAGCCATCGATAGGGGTGCGCGGCATCGACGTTCACCAGCGCGCGCAACGGCACCGCGATGAGGAGCAGCGCGCCCATCAGCGCCACCGGCCAGGGCCGTGCCTCCAGCAGCCGCGGCGCGCCTCCGTGCGAGAGCACCACGTGCGTGGAGATGCAGAGCGCGAGCAGCGCGAAGCAACCGATGAAGACCACGTGCAATCCGGCCTTGGGATACTGGGGAAACACCGCCACGCAGCCGTAGCCCAGGGGCAAGAGCCACGCGGCCGTCCAAACCAGCCGCCGGTGCAGGCCGGGGACGGTGGGCGGGCGAAAGATCTCCGCCGAAGCGAGCAGTGTCGCCAGCACCAGGAGGGCGCGGAGCGCGTAGGCCAGCCGCACCGCGCGGGCCTCGACGAAGAAAGTGGCGACGAAGGCCAGCCCGGCCGCGAGGTGCCAGAGTTTCGCCCCTGCCGAGGGCGTGGCGCCCGCGAGTGGAGGCATGCCGCGTGTGATCACGGGCAGGAGCATGCCGCCGATGCCCAGCACCAGCCCGGTGAACATTCCCTGCAGCACCAGCGATCGCCCGGCGTCGTGGATCCAGAACGTCTCGTCGCCCAGCGCCGCGCCCACGCCGGCGAGGATCGATCCGGCAACGCCCATCAAGAGCGCCAGCACCACCCAGACGAAGCTGTTGGGCACGCGCAGCCCCGCTCCCGGCGCGCGGAACCGGCTCACCGCGAACTGGATGAGCACCGCCATCAGCACCAGCCAGGGGATCTGCGAGAGCGCCCACTTCTCGTACCAGGCGCTGATCACGATGGCCACGGGCGCGATCAGCGCCACGATCATTTGCCACGCTGCCGGCGGCGAGGTGCCGGTGCGGCGTGGGATGAGCGTGAAGAGGAAGCCCACCGCGAAGCAGGTCATGAAGCCTTCGATCTGCGCGAAGGCGTGGAAGATGGATCGGTACTCGCCGATGACGCCGGTGGCCAGCAGCAGCCAATGGAGCACTCCTGCCCAGGCGAGCAGGACGCCCAGGGGGAAGAAGACGCGGTAGGGATCGCTACGCCAGCGTGGAGCGGCCTGCGGCGCGGGCAATGGAACGGCCATGGGACGGCATGCATAGGACGCGCGGGCACTCTGCACAACTTCGGGACTCGCATCGCGCAACCGCGCGGGCCAATTCGCCTTTGCACAAGTTGCCGGGCTATGGGGTTGAATTGGCCGGGTGGAGTTGGATTCGCTTGACTGCACTCCGGGCGTTCCCGGAAACGAGGGTTCGTGCCCTACCAGTGATTCCGCCCCTCCGTGTTGTCCGCGGCGCGCCCCCGCGGTAAGCCCTCCGCGAGGCAGCGACTCCGCGGAGGAACCACATGGTGTCCGAGCTGTTCGATCCAGCCGCCTGGCGGCAGGTGCCCGGCTTCGATTTCACCGACGTCACCTACCACCGCGCGGTGGACACCGGCGCCGTGCGCATCGCCTTCGATCGGCCGGAGGTGCGCAACGCCTTCCGCCCGCGCACCGTCGACGAGCTCTACCGCGCCCTCGACCATGCGCGCATGTCCTCCGACGTTGGCTGCGTCGTCCTCACCGGCAACGGCCCCTCGAAGAAGGACGGCGGCTGGGCGTTCTGCTCCGGCGGCGATCAGCGCATCCGCGGCAAGGACGGATACAAATACGCCGCCGGAGAGACGCAGGAGAGCGTCGATCCCGCCCGCGCCGGCCGCCTGCACATCCTCGAGGTACAGCGGCTCATCCGCTTCATGCCCAAAGTGGTGCTCTGCGCCGTGCCCGGCTGGGCTGCGGGAGGCGGGCACAGCCTGCACGTGGTCTGCGATCTCTCCATCGCCAGCCGCGAGCACGCGCGCTTCAAGCAGACCGACGCCGACGTGGCCAGCTTCGACGGCGGCTATGGGTCGGCCTACCTGGCGCGGCAAGTGGGACAGAAGTTCGCGCGCGAGATCTTCTTCCTCGGCGACGAGTACGGCGCGGACGACGCGCACCGCATGGGCATGGTGAACAGGGTCGTCCCGCACGCGGACCTCGAGCGGACGGCGCTGGAGTGGGCGCGGAAGATCTGCGCCAAGAGCCCCACCGCGCAGCGCATGCTCAAATTCGCCTTCAACCTGATCGACGACGGCCTGGTGGGTCAGCAGATCTTCGCGGGAGAGGCGACGCGGCTGGCGTACGGGACTGACGAGGCGCGCGAAGGGCGCGACGCTTTCTTGCAAAAGCGTCCCGCCGCCTTCGGCAAGATCCCCTGGTCATACTGACGGCGCGTGGGCTCCGGGGGCCCACGCGCCATCAAGCCCCCCTCGGCAGGCAGATTCGAGTGCATTGGGTGTGCCACCCATAACTCGTTGAAATGTCGTCGCATCTGCGATGG
>DASRTX010000335.1:0-2966 GCA_035655715.1 Myxococcales bacterium
GCCGATCTCCGTGCAATTCCCGGAGGGCCTCGCGCAGCCCGCTGGCGCTGTGCGCCTGCAGCGCCTCCATCACCAGGAGGCCACGCGACTTCCGCGCGGGGTCCACCATGGCGCCGTGCCGGTTGGTGACGCAGACGAAGAGCCCGTGATGGTTGAGCCCGAGCCAGCTTCCATGGGCCAACTCGTCGCGCGGCGCCAGCACGCCGCCTTCCAGCCGCGGACCACTCGCAGGCCGCGCCAGCAGCTCGTTGCGGTTGCCGGAGATCGCCAGCAACTCGCCCTTGCGTTGGAGGAGGACCAGGGTGCACATCGCCCGCGCTCGATCGTGTAGATTGCGCGCCCTCTATGCCGACCAAGACCAGCTTGCGCAAGCCCTTCCAGCGCGCCCGCACCGTGGATCCCCGCCCCATCACCGGCCGCGAGTCTCCCCACGACCTGCTCCAGCACGCCTTCGGCGCCTACGTCGGCCGCCAGGAGCGCACCGCCTACGAGCTGATGCGCCGCTCCATGCAGGAGGACTGCAGCATCTTCCTCACCCTCTCCGGCGCCATGACGCCGGCGGGCCTGCACCAGAGCTGCCTGATCCCGCTGATCGAGCGCGGCGTGATCTCGGCGCTGACCACCACCGGCGCCAACCTCTACCACGACGCCCACCGCATCATCGGCCACGCCATCCGCGAGGTGAATCCCAACGCCGGCGATCTCCAGCTCCGGCTGGCGCGCGTGATCCGCATCTACGACCTGGGCTTCTGGGAGGAGGCGCTCCTTGACACCGACAAGCTCTTTTCCGCCCTGATGCAGGGTCCCGACTACCAGCGGAAGATGACCACTCCCGAGTTCCACGCGCTGCTCGGGCGGGACATCGCCAAGATGGAGAAAGCGCTGGGCGTCGACCAGCCCTCGCTGCTCTCGGTCTGCTGGCGGCGCGGGGTGCCCATCTTCGTGGGAGCGGTACAGGACGGCTCCATCTTCCTCAACGCGGTCAAGCTGCGGCGGCTCTTCCCGGACAGGTTCAAGTTCGAGATCGACATCAACGACGACGTGTACAGCATGGCCGCCGTGCAGCATTGGGCGCGGCACAACGGATCCAAGCGGCTGGCGATCTGGATCCTGGGCGGCGGCGTGCCCAAGAACTACACGCTGCAGGGCGAGCCGCTGCTCGACCAGATCCTCTTCGTGCCCACCACGGGCTTCGACATCGACGTGCAGTTCTGCGTGGACCCGGTGGACAACGGCGCCCTCTCCTCCTGTCCGGCGGGCGAAGGCCACACCTGGGGGAAGGTGTCGGTCGAGGCGGTGGAGGCGGGCTCGGTGTACGTGCACACCGACGTGACCGCGGTCTTTCCCTGGCTCACCCACGCGTTGCTCAGCGATGCGAAGATGAAGCGCAAGCCGAAGCGGCTCCTCGACCGGCTGGACGAGGCGCGCGCGTTCCTGGACAGGGACGTGGCGAAGAACCGGCGCGAGCTGCTCAAGACAGTGGTGTACCCGGGGACGCCCAGCCGGCACGATCCGGAGAGCGTGGTTCGCTGAGGCGATGGCGACGGCCGCGGTGATCTTCGATCAAGGGCGGGGCACGCTCGCGCCGTTGCCCGAGGCGCGGGCCGCCATCGGCAAGGCTGCGCTGGTCTGGATCGACGCCGAGGAGCGCACGCCAGAGGTGGAGGGCCTGCTCCAGGAGCTGAAGATCCACCCGCTCACGGTGGAGGACATCTTCGACACCAGGACCGTGCCCAAGGTCGAGGATTTCGGCGGCTACCTCTTCGTACTGGCGCATGCGGTCCAGGTCCCGGAAGAGGGGCCCGAAAGGCTGCGGCAGGCCGAGCTGGACATCGTCGTGGGACCCGGCTGGGTCTTCACGCACCACGACGCGCGCTTGAAGACGGCGGCGCAAGTGCGCGAAGATCTGTTGCGCGGGCAGCGGCCGCTCGACGCCTCGCGGATCCTGCACCTCCTCCTCGACCGGCTGGTGGACGACGCGATGCCTGCCATGGATGCGTTCGATGATGCGGTGGACAAGCTGGAGAAGGCCTCGCTCCAGCGCATCCCCCGCCGCGACACGGTGGCGAAGGTGATGGGCCTGCGCAGCGCGCTCCACCGGTTCCGCCGCACCGCCGTGCACCAGCGGGAGCTGCTGCTCCGGTTGGCGCGCGGCGAGTTCGAGCGGATTCCACGCGAGGAGCTGCCTTTCTTCCGGGACGTGCACGACCATGCAGTGCGCATCTCGGATCTCATCGACGACGCGCGGGATCTGCTCGGCGGCGTCCTGGAAGCGCACCTCTCCATGGTGTCGAATCGGCTCAACGAGATCATGAAGGTGCTGACGATGATCGCCACCGTCTTCCTGCCCATCTCCTTCATCGCCAGCGTCTACGGGATGAACTTCCAGGGGATGCCGGAGCTGGGCTGGCGCTGGGGCTATCCGGCGGCGCTCGCGGCCATGGCCCTCACCGCCGCTGGCCTCTTGCTCTGGTTCAAACGCCGCGGCTGGATGGACTGACCGCCGATCGCTTGCACGACGGCCCTCCGGTCCCACGGCAGATGCGCCAGCCACGTGATCAGTGAGCACCGCCGCAACAATCCGGGGACAACGGATGGTATTTCCCCCCGGCCGGCGCGTGGGACTCATCCATCGCGCTGCTGCACCTCGCCGGGCCGCTGCCGCCGCGAGAGGAAGGGCGTCTCGAAGTTGTAGATGTTGTCGATGCTGACGTTGCGGAACCGCTCGTGCTGCAGCCCCATCCGCTCCAGCTCCCACACCAACGCGCGCGCATCCACCGCGCCCTGCTTCTTGCGGCGTTTGATCTCGCGCCGGATCGCCGGGTACACCTCGCGCGGCTGGTAGGTGAAACTGGTGGAGAAGTGCCAGGTGCGATCCACCGGAACCAGCCGGGCCTCGAACAGATCGCCGATCTCCAGGCCGTGCATCTGCCGGCGCTCGGTCACGTCGAAATCCTCGCCGGTGA
>DASRTX010000336.1:0-2707 GCA_035655715.1 Myxococcales bacterium
GAGTCGCGCCGTGAACTACACTGCCAATATCTCGCGTTATGCAGGTGACCCCCGGATTCTGAGCAGTGGGCCGAGTTCTCTCACTGCCAGTGATCGCACAGCGCGATGCCGCGGTTGGTTCAGCATCGCACTTGGGGCAATCGAATTGGCGGCGCCGCGTTCAGTGGCACGCTTCCTCGGTATGGAGGGGCGGGAGGGCCTGTTGCGAATGTTCGGCGCGCGCGAGATCAGTACGGGCATTGTATCGCTTTCCACCGAGAAGCAGACAGGGATGTGGAGTCGCGTGGCGGGCGACGGGATTGACCTGGCGGCGCTGCTAGCCCGCATTTCTCACAACGGGGGAAGCGAGCGAGCTGTGGGGCGGGTTTGCGAAACCCCGAGGTGAAGGAATGCCGGAAAGTCTGAAGGTCACGAGGCAAGGACGCGCGTGATCAGCGGCGTGGGCCGCGTCGAGGGTTGGATGCTCTGTTGGCTGTGCGGTGTCTGAGTCGGTCAGGCGGCAGCCCGAAGCAATCGTGCATGAACCAGAGCGAACTCGTCCTGCCAGGGACAGGCGGATGCCATGGCGAATTTGATGCGCCGCACGCTGACGCGCACCAGCGCGCCGATCTTCAGCAGCTTGAGGCGGATGGTTCCGCAGGTCGACTCGGCGAACTGGGTATGCGGCAAGCCGATGCGGCGCAAGGCACAGAGCAGCACATAGGCCATGGCGGCGAACCACAGGCGAAGCTGGTTGGCGCGCATCGTGGCGGCTGACGTGCGGTCGGCGAACAGATCAAGCTGGCACTCCTTGATCCGGTTCTCCATCTCGCCACGCGCACAGTAGATTGCTTCATAAAGATGCTGTGCCCCGGCCTCGGCCGGCCTGAGCGAGGTGACGACAAAGCGAGGATTGGCATCACCGCCAGTGACCTCGGCCTTGCCGACAACGCGGCGGTCGCGGCTCCAGCTGTCGAGCGTTGACCACATGAAGTTCTTGAAGCGCCGCGCTGGCTGCCCGGTCCGCAGACTGTCCACGCTCGCCAGCATGAGCTCGGTGCGGATCGTCGCTTCCAGCCGCTGGTTGCGCGCCAGCCCGAACAGGAAGTCCACACGGTTCGCCTCGCACCAGGCCATCAGCGTCTCGCGAGCAAAGCCGGAATCGCCACGTAGCAGGATGCGTGTCCTTGGCCAGCGGCGGCGGATCTGCGCGACGATGCGCGCCACCTCCTCCACCGCACCAGCGGACGCATCGATGTTGGAGCGCCGCAACCTGGCCGCCAGCAGGTGCCGTCCGCAGAAAATGTAGAGCGGCAGGTAGCAGTAGCAGTCGTAATAGCCATGGAAGAACCGGCCTTCCTGATGGCCGTGCAGCGGATCATCGGTGGCGTCGAGGTCGAGAATGATCTGCGCCGGCGGGCGCCGATGCGCCTCCAGGAACACATCGACCAACAATGTCTCAATCGCTGCCATATCGTGGCTTACCTTGTGATACCGCGTCGCTTCCGGCCGGCTCAGTTCCAGCCGGTTCAGCGTCGACTTGCCGGCCAGCGGCGCACAATTCGGACGCTTCGCCGCAAGCTTTCCGGCCAGCACCGCCAGCACTGGATCGTGCCGAAGTTCGTCGTGGTCGTTGAGGTCCTCGTAGCCCAGCGCTATGCCGACCACTCGCTGCAGCACCATGGTCGCAACCTCATGCTCCACCAGTGCTGGCATCCGGCTGTCGGTGAAACACCCGGCAAACCGCTCCGTCAGCCGGATCACCCGATCCGTCTCACCCAACAGCAGCGCACCGGCATCCGAGGTTATCGCTCCACCATCGAACGCCGCGACCACCTGCCGACCTTCGACCGGTGCAAATTCAAATAGCGTCGCGCTACACTCTGTCGGCACCGGGGACCTCCTCTGCTTCAGCAAAAGCCCTTGTTGCAGAAGAACTTTCGCCGATTCAGAGCCTCGGTGCAGCTATTCAGTGTGAGAATTGCGGGCTAGGGAAACTCTGAACAAGTTCCTCTCCACACGACAACGATGGCATACATAGGAGAATTGCCGCGAGGAGGGACCGAGATGCGGCAACTGACCCTGGCGACGGCAAGTTTCGACAAGCACGGCAAGGTGACGCGCCGGGCGATATTCCTGGCCGAGATGGAGCGGGTGTTACCGTGGCGGGAATTATGCACCGTGATCGATCCATTCTACCCCAAGCCAGGGAACGGCCGCCCGCCGGTTGGGCTGGAGCGCATGCTGCGGCTGCACTTTCTGCAGCAGTGGTTCAACCTGTTGACCCGGCGGCGGAGGAAGCGCTGTATGAGTCGGTGTCGATGCGCCGCTTTGTTGGCATTGACCTTGGCCGCGAGCCGGTGCCGGACGAGACGACGATCCTGAACTTCCGTCACCTGCTGGAACGGCACAATCTGGGTCAGGAGCTGTTCGATCGGGTACGCCAACTGGAACCAAGAGCACCTCCGCCGCGAGTTCCGTGAACTGCTCGCACTTGGCTTCGAACTGGATCTGACCGGGTTCGATCAGGTCGAGATCGATATGACGCTCGACCTAGACCCGTCGATCCCTGGTGGAATAGAGGAGGAACCGGCTGCAGGTCTGGAACCAGGCTCCGAGCCGCCGGTCCTCACCGCGGGTGATATCTTCCGTGCCGGTCGCCATGAGGTGGGTTGCGGCGACGCTCGCAATTCTCAGCTACTGGCATCCCTCGTTGGGCGCTTGCTTC
>DASRTX010000337.1:0-7147 GCA_035655715.1 Myxococcales bacterium
GCCGCGGATGGCGGTGCCGAGGGTACCGTCGCCGGACCGCGCGCGGGCGGGCGTGCCGGTGCGGGTGTCGATGCGGTCGGCGCCGCGGTCGCGCCGAGCGGCGTGCCGCAGCGGGCGCAGAACTTGAACGTCGCTGCGTTCAAGGTCATGCAGTTGGGACACTGCTTGGGCGGAGCGCTGGTGGCCAGCCGGGGTGCCGGCCTGGCCGCGGGCGCCGCGAGCGGCTTCTGCGCGATGGTGGGAAGGCTCTCGTCCGCTTCCACCAGCGCGGCGCCACAAGAAAGGCAGGAGCCGACGTCCGTCTCGCTGTGCGCGCCGCACCGGGGGCAGTCCATGCAACGGTTCTATGCCGCTGCCCGAAGAAGGGTCAAGGCGGCGGTCTGATAGAGACTTTTCGCGGTTGGTCAAAGCCCTGCTTCTGTGCGACTCTCGCTTCGGGGAGAGCGTTTGCCCGCCAAGGATTCAGCCACCGCCACCTGCTCGCGCTGCGCCCGCGCCCTGCCCCCGGGCAACGCCAAGGCCTGCGTGTGGTGCGGCACGCCGCTGCCGCTTCCGACCGTCCGCAGCCCCAGCCTGGGGTTCGGATTCGCCGCGCAGAAGCCGCGCGATCCACTCGTCGGCCAGGTGGTCGCCGGACGCTTCAAGCTGGAGGAGCTGATCGGCCAGGGTGGAATGGGCAAGGTCTACCGCGCCCGCCACCTCGCGCTCGACCGGCTGGTCTGCCTCAAGATGCTCAAGCCCGCGCTGCTCGAGGACCCCACGGTGGTGGGCCGCTTCGAGCGCGAGGCCAAGGCGGCCAGCCGCCTCAACCACGCCAACAGCATCCAGGTGCTCGACTTCGGCCGCAACGAGAGCGACGGCGGCCTCTTCATCGCCATGGAGTACGTGCAGGGCAAGGACCTGCGCGTGGTGCTGCGGGACGAGTGGCCGGTGCCGGAAGAGCGCCTCTGCAACATCATGGCGCAGGTGCTGGCGGCGCTGGGCGAGGCGCACGCCCACAACGTCATCCACCGCGATCTGAAGCCGGAGAACATCATGGTCGAGCAGCGGCGCGACCAGACCGACTTCGTCAAGGTGCTCGACTTCGGCATCGCCAAGATCCTCGACAGCGACCTGCCGGGGCTCACCCGGTCGGACGTGGTCTGCGGCACGCCGCAGTACATGGCGCCGGAGCAGGCCACCGGCACGCAGCTGGACGCGCGCTGCGACCTGTACGCGGTGGGCGTCATCCTCTACCAGATGGTCACCGGCCACCTGCCGTTCGACGGGCAGAACTCGATGGACGTGCTCACCCGCCACGTCAACGAGCGGCCCATGCCTCCCCGCAGGCGCGCTCCCGCAGCCTCCATCTCGGGCGCGATGGAGGCCCTCATCCTGCACGCGCTGGAGAAGAACCCCGCCGCGCGGCCGCAGACGGCCGAGCAGTTCCGGCAGCTGGTGCTGGCGGTGCCCAGGCAGAAATCCGCCCCGACTCCGCTGCGGGCCGTCACAGAGGACGCGTTCTCCCTTGCGACGCCTGCGCTTGGCACCACCCGGCCGCCCTCGTCGCCGGCGGTCAGGTCGCGGCGGCCTCTCCAAATCGCGTTGGCAGCTGGCGGCGTCGCGGTCGCGGCCCTCGCCGCCTCGGCGGTGGTGCGCGGGCGCCGACCGACGACGCCAGCGTCGCCGCCCACGGTCGCGGTGGCGACTCCGGTGGCAGTCGCCTCCGTTCCGGGCGAAGCGGTGCAGCGCGATCCGCAGAAGGCGCGCAAGCTGGTCCGCCGCGCCTCGGAGCAGGAGTTCGGCGCCGAGGGGAGCGACGCGCGAGATCTCTTGATGCTGGCGGTCGCGCTGGATCCCGACAACGCCGAGGCCCACTACCGCCTGGGCGGGCTCTTTCTCGCCAGCAACCCGGTTCGCGCCCGTCTCGAGTACGAGGCCGCGAAGCGCCTCGACCCCGCCAAGTACGGCGACCTGGTCGACGCCATCCTCAAGGGTCTCTGAGCGGGCCGGGCTACATCTCGACGCGCAACAGCTGGTCGCCGACCATCAGGATCTCTCCGCCGGAGAGGTCGAATTGCTGCTGGGGGCGCACCCGGACGAAGAGGCCGGCCGGTCCCTGGCCCAGGTCCACCAGCGAAACCGACCCGTCTTCGGCAACGCGGATCTCGGCGTGGCGGGCGCCCAGTTGCGGGTCGGAGAAGTTGAGGTCGCAGCCGCTGCGCCCCAGCGCGATCACCGGCCCGGAGCGGTGGCAGGTCCTGCCCGTGCGTCCGCCCGCCAGCACCTCCACGATGCGGTAGGCAGCGCCCTGGGGCCGAGGGGCGCCGAGCAGCGGCGTATCGCCCTCTCCGCCGCGAGACAGCTCCACCGGACCCTCGTAGCGGAGCAGGTGCTCGCCGGCGACGAACAGGTCGCCCGGGTCCAGCGCCACCGACTCCCGCACCTTGACGAAGACGCCGTTGACGCTGCCTTCGTCGCGCAGCACCAGCCGGTCCTCGACGAACGAAAGCGTCGCCACCTGCGGCGCGACGAAGACGTCCTCGCCCAGCTCGATGGCGGTGCCGGTCGCGCCGAGGGTCGTCTCCAACTGCACCAGCGTGAACGCCGACCCCTGCGCGTTCCCTTTTTCCACCACCACGGTGGCGGTAAAGGGAAGGGCCGGGGGCTCCTCGGGGATGGGCTCGCCCACCGCGTCCGCCGGAATCACGTCGTCCAGGGTCACCGCCGCGCTCTCGGGTCCGGAGTCGCTGGCCACGACGTCCACGTCCAGGTCGGTCTGCATCGACTCATCCACCTGGATGGATGGCGGCGGTTCCGTCTTCGGGGCAGGCTTCTTGAAGAAGGGCGTTCCACAATCGAAGCAGAACTTGGCGACGGCCGGATTGAAGGCGCCGCAATTGCCGCATGCCTTCTCGACCGGCGCCGGAGCGGCCTGGGGCTGTAATACGGGAGGCCCCGGAGGGGGCTGGCGATCGACGGAGACCGCGGCGGCACCTCCCAGGACTGCTCCGGCCATTTCCACCACCCGCGCCCGGCTGCTGGTGGGCCGCTGCGCCTCCACGGGCGGCGGTGAAAACGGATGCGGCGGCGTCTTGTCCAGGGCGGCATGGCCGTTGCCGCCGGAGAAGCCAGCCTCGGCCGCCTCCTCGTCCGACAGGGCCAGGGCGCGAAGCTCCTGCGACATCGAAGGATTGTCGGCGGCCGGTTCCCCGGCCGGCGGGGCGCCAGCCAGCTCCTGCCCGCAGTTGGTGCACACCGCCACTCCGGGCTCGTTGAAGGCTTCGCAGTGCTGGCAGACTTCACCCACGGGCTCGAAAGCACCGGCTTGATGGTGCTCTTCCTCGCGAAGGGGCGCGCGGCACCGCTTGCACTCCAAGGCGGAGTCTTCGTTTTCCTTGCCGCACGCCGGACAGGTGACCATGGGTGGGCGAGAATACGGGCGGGGCCACGGAACGGTCAATCAGCGGACAACAGAGGCCGAATCTGCCCGTGGCTCACCGCGTCGAACACCGTGAGTGACGTTTGCTGGCGCACCTGCGACAGGGTACGCTTCAGACTCCCCCCTCTGATGATCAGGCTGAACGACATCCTGGAGAAGGTCAACGCGTACCACGCGGACGCTGACCTCGATCTGATCAAGAAGGCGTACGTCTATTCGGCGAAGGTACATCAGGGGCAGATCCGCAAGTCGGGCGAGCCCTACCTCATCCACCCGCTGGAGGTGGCCGGCCTGCTCGCCGACCTCAAGCTGGACGAGGCGAGCATCGTGGCCGGGCTGCTGCACGACACCATCGAGGACACCCTCGCCCAGCCTGCGGAGATCAAGGAGCTCTTCGGCGCCGAGGTGCTCGACCTGGTGGAAGGCGTCACCAAGCTCGGCACCTTCCAGTCCTCGCAGGCGGTCTCGGTGGAGGAGAAGCAGGCCGAGAACTTCCGCAAGATGCTGGTGGCGATGGCCAAGGACATCCGGGTCATCCTGGTGAAGCTCGCCGATCGCACGCACAACATGCGGACGCTCGAGCACATGAAGCCCGAGAGCCAGCAGCGCATCGCCCAGGAGACGCTGGACATCTACGCGCCGCTGGCCAACCGGCTGGGCATCCAGTGGATCAAGATCGAGCTGGAGGACCTGGCCTTCCGCTACCTCAAGCCGGTCGAGTACGGCGAGGTGGAGGCCCAGCTCGAACAGAGCCACAAGGACCGCGAGCGCTTCATCGCCGACGTGGTGGAGCTGCTCCGCACCAAGCTCAAGGAGGCGGGGCTCGAGGCGCAGGTGGAAGGCCGGCCCAAGCACGTCTACAGCATCTGGAAGAAGATGCGGAAGAACGGGCTCTCCTCGGTGACGCAGCTCCACGACATCGTCGCCTTCCGCCTGATCTTGAAGACGGTCCCCGCCTGCTACGAGGCGCTGGGGCTCATCCACTCGCTGTGGAAGCCGGTGCCGGGGCGGTTCAAGGACTACATCGCCATTCCCAAGCCCAACATGTACCAGTCGCTGCACACCACGGTGATCGGACCCACCGGCGAGCGCATCGAGATCCAGATGCGCACCGAGGAGATGCACCGCATCGCCGAGGAAGGAATCGCCGCGCACTGGGCCTACAAGGAAGGCAAGGGAGCAGGCGGCAAGGACGAGCAGAAGTTCGCCTGGCTGCGCCAGCTGATGGAGTGGCAGCAGGACCTGAAGGACCCGCGCGAGTTCCTGGAGACGGTCAAGGTGGACCTCTTCCAGGACGAGGTCTTCGTCTTCACGCCCAAGGGCGACGTGAAGAGCCTGGGGGTGGGCTCGACGCCGGTGGATCTCGCCTATGCCGTGCACTCCGAGGTGGGGGCGCACTGCGTGGGCGCCAAGGTCAACGGCAAGATGGTGCCGCTGCGCTACAAGCTGAAGAACGGCGACAGCGTGGAGATCCTCACCAGCCCCAATGCCCGTCCCAACAAGGACTGGCTCAGCTTCGTCAAGACCAGCCGCGCGCAGGCGAAGATCCGCAACTTCATCAAGAACCAGCAGCGCGAGCGCAGCATCGACATCGGGCGCGATCTGCTGGAGCGCGAGTTCAAGCGCTTCGACCTCAACTTCACCAAGCTCGCCAAGACCGCCGAGTTCCTCAAGGCGGCCAACGAGATGGGGCACTCGCGCGCGGACGACCTGGTCAGCGCGGTGGGATACGGCAAGCTCTCGCCGGCCAACGTGCTGCACAAGGTCTTCCCGCAGGCGAAGCTCAAGAGCGCCGAGACGGCGGACGACGGCAACGGCACCCCGGCGGGGAGCGCGCTCACCCAGCTCTTCCGCCGCGTGGCGCAGCGGGCGCGCACCACCGGCGGCGTGCGCATCGGCGGCGTCGACGACGTGCTGGTGCGCTACGGCAAGTGCTGCGCGCCGGTGCCCGGCGATCCCATCGTCGGCTTCATTACCCGCGGCCGCGGCGTCACCGTGCACGTGCGCGGCTGCCGCAAGGCGATGGAGACCGACCCGGAGCGGCGGGTGGACGTGGCCTGGGACGTCCACGGCGAGTTCAAGCGGGTGGTCAACCTCCGGGTGATGTCCGACGATCGCAAGGGCCTGCTCGCGCGCATGAGCGAGACCTTCGCGGAGGTGGGCGTGAACATCGTGCAGGCCAACGCCCGCGCCAATGGCGACGGCGCGGTCAGCACCTTCGAGGTGGAGATCGCCGACGTGAAGCAGCTCAACGACGTCCTGCGCGCCATCGGCCAGATTCCCGGCGTGCATTCGGTGGAGCGGGTATGAGGAAGGCCGTGTTCGTGCTGCTGATCGCGGCCGGCTGCGCCCACGCGATCAAGGACGTCTCCGACTGCGACAGGGTGGGCGGCGAGAAACGCGTCGAGTGCGGGGCCTGCACGCTGCAGAACAAAGCGCAGGGCTGGATCGGCGAGTACGAGTACCGGCCCGACGCCCCCGACGGCGAGCGCTGCGTGCGCGTCAAGTAGCGCTTGACGTATTCCGGGCGCTTCCGCAGAGTGCGCGCGCCATGGCCAACGCAATCGTGTCGACGGAGAAGGCCCCCAAGGCGATCGGCCCCTACTCGCAGGCGGTGATCGCGGGCGATCTGATCTTCACCAGCGGGCAGATCCCGCTCGATCCAGCCACGCAGCAGATGGTGACGGGGGACATCCGCGTCCAGACCGAGCGGGTGATGGAGAGCCTGGCCGCAATCCTGGAATCGGCGGGAGCGAAGTTCGAGAACGTGATCAAGGCCACCATCTTCCTCGCCGACCTGGGCGACTTCGCCAGCGTGAACGAGATCTATGGCCGCCGCTTTCCCAAGAGCCCGCCGGCCCGCAGCACCGTGCAGGTGGCGGCGCTGCCGAAGGGGGCCAGAGTCGAGATCGAAATGATCGCCCGCCGCTAGCGGTTTTCAGTGGAGCAAATCCCCGATGAAGTCTCCATCGTCCGGGATCGGCCTTCTTCCTGCGAACCCCTTGTCCAGATCGTGGAAGTGGGTGACGCGCTCCTCCCCGAACTTCCAGCACAGGTAGACGGTCCGCCCGTGCAGGCGGGTGCGGAAGTCCACCAGGCCGTCGGCCGCCTTCACCTCCACGCCGAGCTCCGAGATGGTTCTGAGGATTTCGCGCATCTGCGAGATGATGCGCATGGCGCGGGCCTGCAGCTTCTGCACCGCGGGCGGCGCGGCCGAGTCGATGCTCACGTCGGGGCCGTCGATGCCGTGCCCCGCCTCTTGCAGCTTCTGCTGTACGCGCATCAGATCGTCGCGGAGCGTGCGGGCGCGGACGAACTCCTCGCGGAGCGTGGGCAAGAGGGCGTTGGCCTCCCGCAGCGAGAAGAAGCGGGCCGTCACCGGAGCGTCCACGCGCGCACCCTACAGAATGCGCCGGCGAACGCAATCCGGAGCCCGTGTTACGGTTGGGGCGATGTTGCGCGACCTCACCGGCGAGGAGCGGGCCGCCTACTTCCGGGGAATCCTGCCGATCTGGGGTGGCGGGCTGGGCGACGAGCGCTTCCAGCAGTTCCAGCGCAGGCTGGCCGACGCCCCCGAAGCCCAGGACCGGTATCGGCTGCTGGGCTGGTTCGAGGGCGGGGCGCTGGTCGCGGCGTTGAAAGCGTACGATCTCCACGCCTCCTGCGCGGGGAGGCGGCTGCGCCTGCTGGGCATCGGCGCGGTCTTCACCCCCCCGCCGCTGCGCC
>DASRTX010000338.1:0-3516 GCA_035655715.1 Myxococcales bacterium
CCGCGCCCAGCACGGCGTGATGGTCGGGGGTGACCTCGTAGAGGCCCGCCCAGCTCCTGCGCAGATCGATGCCCGCCTCCGAGACCAGGGGGAATCGCTCCTCGAGCGGACGCGCGATGCGCTCGCCGAAGGCCGGGTCGAAGACCGTGTTGAACGCCGGCGGCTCGTCCGGATTGGAGTACGCGATCAGCACGCGCTCGCCCTCGCGCCGGACCAGGACGCCGCTGTCCGCGTCGATGGTCATGGGAATCAGGGGCGGCAATGCGGGGCATGGACCGCTGATGAGGATGTGCCGGCGAACCGGCGCTACGGGAAGATCGACGCCGACCATCTCGGCCACCCTCCTCGCCCAAGCCCCGGCAGCGTTCACCACCGTCCGCGCGCGGAGCTCCCCGAACGTGCCCCGCAGGCGGAAGCCAAGGGCGCTGCGCTCGATGGCGTCCACTTCCGCGCGATAGTGGATCCGCGCACCAGCGTGCGTGGCTTCGCGCAGGAAGAAATTGCAGAGGCCGCCCGGATCGATGAACCCGTCGCGCGCGCCGAACGTGCCGCCGGCGATCCTGCCCTCGACCCACGGAGCCTTCGCACGGACCTCGCGTTCGCCGAGCGCTTCCACTGTGACGCCGCGCGCCCGCTGCCACTCCACCGCCTCTTCCATCGCCCGCAGCTTCGCGGCGTCGCCGGTGACGAAGAGATAGCCCGCCTTGCGATAGAGCGGCGGCTCTCCCATCTGGGACGCGAGCGCGTCGAGGATCTCCATCGAGGCGAGCGACATGGCCACGTTCACCTCGGTGGTGAACTGGGCGCGGATCCCGCCGTTGGCCTTGGCGGTGGAGCCCGCTCCGGGCAGCGGCTCGCGCTCGAGGATGCGAACGCCCGAGGCGCCCATCCTGCCGAGATGGAAGGCGATGCTGCAGCCGATCACTCCGCCGCCGACGATGGCGACGTCGCAGCTCTCGTCCATGAGGTGGTTTTCCTACCACCCCGGGAAGATCTCCGCCTACGACTTGGGCGCACCACCCGGCTTGGAGCCGCCGGGGCCGCGCCCGCCGCCGGGCCTGCCGCCGCCCGGCCTGCCGCCGCCGGGACGTGCGCCTCCGGGGCCGCCGCGGCCGCCCGGCCGACCGCGCCCGGCGCCGCCGCCCGGCCCGCGCTCGCTGCGGCGATCCTGCATCACCGACTCCATCGAGAAGCTGCCTTCCAGGGACCCCTCGGGCCCCTTCTGCTTGCCGCCCGAAGGCCGCTTGGGACCGCGCCGGCTCGCCTTCTCGTCGCGCTCGAAGTTCTGCTTCATCGAGTGCGGCATCAGGTCGACCATGTACTGGTGCTCGCCGATCTTCTTGGCGCCGGCGACCGGCTCCTCCGAGCTGAACACCCGGACCAGCCGCACCCGCTCGGACTGCTTGCCCGCGGCCTGGAGCGCCTCGCGCAGCCGCTCCAGCCGGTCGCCGGTGGTCCCGGTGGCCTCGCTGACCGCCTTGTCGAGCAGCTCCTTGACCGCGCTGGTCTCGCCTTCCGTCTCGGCCCTGGGCGTCCCGCCCTCGTCAGCGTTGACTTCGGACGGCTTGGCGCCGCCCGGCGTGTTGTGCAGGTGAGGGGTGCCGTCGCCGGAGAGATCGGCGCCAGCAGCAGCCTCTTCTACCGCCTCCTCCTCCTCGGCGCCGGGCTGCATCTCGTCCTCGGTGGTGCCGGCCTCGCCCAGCTTCGGCTCCTGCGCGCCCACGCCGACCACGTCCGAGCCGCCCACGGCCTGCTGGGCGAGCGCCTGGTCCGCGGCGTCGGTGGCGCTGTCCGCGCCGCCCGGCACCCCTGCCGGGGCGCTGGCGTTTTCGTTGGGCTTGGCCGACACGCCCTCGGACACGGCCTTCGCGGGCGCCACGCGGGTCAGCTCGGGAGGCAGGTTCTTGCGGGCTTCCGCCTCGGCCCGCGCGGCCATGCGGATCATCGTCCCGCTGAACTCGGTCAAGGTTTTCATCTCAACACCCGGTCCTTGCGAAGGGGCGGCCTTCCTACCACAAGTTGGCGACAAGGGAAGATCGGTGCGGACCCTGTGCGGCGCCGCCAAAAAAGATCCTGTCGGCAGCCTCTTGGGCCTGTGCACGGCCGATCCACAACCTGTGGGTAACCCCCTACGACTTGCGCTTTCTGCGCCGCGTCACCACAATCCCTAGTGGGTTTTGTTTGACAACCCGGACGCGTTTGCCGCACTCTCCACCCACTCCGCCACCTGCCCACCCCCGCACGCGGAGCGAAGGGGAACACCACCATGGCCAAGCCCGGCAAGCCCGATCCCGCAGCGTTGTCCGCCCTCCCCGCGGGCGCCCCCGTCACTGCCCCCCGCTCGGAGGGTCCGAGGCCCGGCCGCAGGGCCAGGGGCCTTGCCGTCCCCCGGCGGGTCACCCGCGATGGGCAGACCGCCGACCAGGTGTTCGAAGAGGTCGAGTGGACGCGCCGCCCGGCCAAGATCTCCGGCGCCGACGGTGAGGTGGTCTTCAAGATGGACGACGCGGAGGTGCCGGCGGCGTTCTCGCAGCTCGCCACCGACGTCGCGGTCTCCAAGTACTTCCGCAAGGCCGGCGTCCCGGCGGCGATCTCGCCCAACGGCTCGGAGACGTCGGTGCGGCAGCTGGTCCGCCGCGTCGCGCACACCCTGCGCACCGCCGGCGAGGAGATGGGCGGCTACTTCGCCAACGCCGCGGACGCCGAGGCCTTCGAGGCCGAGCTGACCTTCATGCTCGTCCACCAGATCGGCGCCTTCAACAGCCCGGTGTGGTTCAACTGCGGCCTCTTCCACGAGTACGGCATCAAGGGCTCGGGCGGGAACTACGCCGTGGACCTCGCCACCGGCAAGGCCTACATGACCGAGGACGCGTACACGCGTCCACAAGTCTCGGCCTGCTTCATCCAGAGCTGCAACGACGACCTCGACTCCATCTTCAACCTGGTCCACGACGAGGCCCGCGTCTTCAAGTACGGCTCCGGCTCGGGCACCAACTTCTCCAAGCTGCGCGGCAAGATGGAGCGCCTCTCCGGCGGCGGCACCAGCTCGGGCCTGATGAGCTTCCTCGAGGTGCTGGACAAGGCGGCAGGCGCGACCAAATCGGGCGGCATCACCCGGCGGGCGGCGAAGATGGTGGTGCTGGACATCGACCACCCCGAGATCCGCGACTTCATCCAGTGGAAGGCGCGCGAGGAGAAGAAGGTGGGCGCCTTGATCGCCGGCGGCTACTCCGCCGACTTCAACGGCGACGCCTATCGCACCGTCTCCGGCCAGAACGCCAACAACTCCATCCGGGTCACCGACCGCTTCGTCGAGGCGGTGCAGAAGGACTCGGTCTGGGAGACCACCACCCGCACCAACGGAGAGGTGGTGGAGCGGCTCTCCGCGCGCGAGTTGTGGCGGGAGATGGCCCAGGCCGCGTGGCAGTGCGCCGACCCGGGCCTGCAGTTCGACGACACCATCAACAAGTGGCACACCTGCAAGTCCACCGACCGCATCTACGCCTCCAACCCCTG
>DASRTX010000339.1:0-3820 GCA_035655715.1 Myxococcales bacterium
CAGCGAGGACTCCTACGGCGCGCAGAGCTATCTGGTGCGGCGCCCGCACGGCAACGTGCTGGTGGATTCTCCGCGCTTCGTGGCGCCCCTTGCCAAGCGCATCGAAGAGCTGGGCGGCGCGCGCTTCATGTTCCTCACCCATCGCGACGACGTGGCCGACCATGCCCGCTTCCGCGAGCGCTTCGGCTGCGACCGCGTGCTGCACCGCGACGATGCTCACTTCGAGGTGGAGCTGCCGCTGGAGGGCGACCGCGAGCTGGGCCCCGGGCTCCAGGTCATCCACGTGCCGGGCCATACGCGGGGAAGCTGCGCGCTCCTGGTGGACGAGACCTACCTCTTCACCGGCGACCACCTCTGGAGCGACGGCGAAGGCCGCTTGGAGATGGGACGCAGCGTGAGCTGGTACTCGTGGCCCGAGCAGAAGAAGTCGCTGCGCAAGCTGCTCGACTACCGCTTCGAGTGGGTGCTGCCCGGCCACGGCCGCAGCCTGCACTTGCCCGCTGCGCAGATGCACGCCGAAGTCGAGGCGCTAGACAGCCGCCTTCGCTGATTGCATCCCGGGGCGGATCATCGCCCGGGCCATGCGCGGCGTGTTGTAGGCCCAGCCCAGGCGGCCGTCGGGGCCGGCCAGGATGATCCCGCCTTCGCCGTGCGCCCGCTCGCGCAGCAGGCCGACTGCATCGGCCGCGGCGGAGCGGGGCGAGGCGCCGTCGCGCACCCGCACGCAGGCGGCGCGGGCCATGGTCACCTTGAGGATGGCCTCGCCCAGCCCGGTGGAGCTGGCGGCGGCCTCGTGATCGTCGGCGTATGTGCCCGCGCCGATGATGGGCGTGTCGCCGATGCGGCCCGGCCGCTTGTACATGGTGCCGCCGGTCGAGGTGCAGGCCGCCACGCGGCCCTTCGCGTCCACCGCCACCGCGCCGATGGTGCCGATCTTCCTGCGCACGCTGTCCGCGCCCTCGCGGTGCGCCTGCTGGTGCAACTCGCGCCATCGCTCCAGCTGCCGCTGCGTGACCAGCAGCGCGTTGGGCACCTCGGCGATGCCGCACTCGCGCGCGAAGGCCTCGGCGCCGTGCGAGCAGAGCAGGATGTGGGGCGTGTCGTCGCAGACGCGGCGCGCGAGCAGGATGGGGTTCTTTACCGTCTTGACGCAGGCGACGGCGCCGGCGCGCAGCGAAGTGCCATCCATGCAGCTCGCGTCCAGCTCCACCTCGCCGGAGCTGGTCAGCGCCGCGCCGGTGCCGGCGTTGAATTGCGGATCGTCCTCCAGCACCACCGCCGCGGCCTGGGCGGCGTCGAGGGCCGAGCCGCCTTGCATCAGCGCGCGGAGGCCGGCCTCCGCGGCCCGGCGGGTCCCTTCGAAATAGCGCGCGGGGTCGGCGTCCGGCGGGGTTCCGGCGCCGCCGTGGACCGCGACCGCCGGTCCGCCTTTCTGGTCGAGAAGCTGGTCGAAGTCGGCCTGCGTCAGCTCGCCTGCATAAGCCATGGGAGCGGCGACATAACACAGGCTCCGCAGCTTGACAGCGCCGCCCGCGTTATGACTCTCTCCGCCCACTTTCAGGAGCCCATCCGATGCCCGCAGATCGCAAGGTCCACGAAGTCGTCGTCGTCGGTGCTGCCCGCACGCCCATCGGCGCCTTCCAGGGTTCGCTCTCCTCGCTGCCCGCTCCCCGGCTGGGCGCGGTCGCCATCAAGGCGGCGCTGGAGCGGGCCGGGGTCTCGCCGGCAGAGGTCAAGACGGTCTTCATGGGCGAGGTGCTGCAGGGCGGCGTGGGACAGGCTCCGGCGCGCCAGGCCTCGCTCTACGCGGGAATCCCCAACACCGTTCCCTGCGTCACCGTGAACAAGGTCTGCGGCTCCGGACTCGAGTCGGTGATCGAAGGCGCGCGCGTCATCGCGCTGGGAGAAGCCGACGTGGTGGTGGCAGGCGGCATGGAGAGCATGTCGAATGCGCCGTACTTCAGCCACCAGCTCCGCGGCGGCGCGCGCATGGGCAACGTCGAGTTCAAGGATCTGATGATCCACGACGGCCTCTGGGATCCGTACAACGACATGCACATGGGCATGTGCGGCGAGAAGTGCGCCGCGGACTTCCAGCTCTCCCGCAGCGCGCAGGACGAGTACGCGCGCGAGAGCACGCTGCGCGCGCAGAAGGCGCAGAAGGAAGGGGCCTTCAAGGCAGAGATCGTCCCGGTGGAGATCGTCGATCGCAAGGGCGCCAAGACCGTGGTCGACGAGGACGAGGGGCCCAAGCTCGCCAGGCCCGACAAGATCGCCTCGCTCAAGCCGGCCTTCAAGAAGGACGGCACGGTGACCGCGGCCAACGCCTCCAGCATCAATGACGGCGCGGCGGCGGTGGTGCTGATGAGCGCGGAGCGGGCGAAGAAGGAAGGACATAAGATCTTGGCGCGGCTCGGCGACTTCGGGCACGCGGCGCGCGATCCGGTGGAGTTCACCATCGCGCCGGCCGATGCGATCAACCAGGCGCTGACGCGGGCGCAGCTCAAGGCCAGCGACATCGACCTCTGGGAGATCAACGAGGCGTTCGCGGTGGTGGCGATGGCCAACAACAAGCTGCTCGGCATCACCCACGACAAGGTCAACGTCCGCGGCGGCGCGGTGGTGCTGGGTCATCCCATCGGCGCGTCGGGCTGCCGCCTGCTGGTGACGCTGATCTACGCGATGAAGGACCTGGACAAGAAGCGCGGGCTGGCCTCGCTCTGCATCGGCGGTGGCGAAGGCATCGCGCTGATCGTGGAGCGCGACTGATGCACAAGGTGGTCAGCGGAGCGGACGAAGCAATCCGCGACATGCAGGACGGCGCGGTGATCATGTCGGGGGGGTTCGGCCTCTCCGGCAATCCCGAGAACCTGATCGAGGCCATCCACCGGAAGGGCGTGAAGAACCTCACCGTCATCTCCAACAACTGCGGCACCACCGACAAGGGACTGGGCGTCCTTTTGCAGGCGCGGCAGGTGAAGAAGATGATCGCCAGCTACGTGGGCGAGAACAAGGAGTTCGAGCGCCAGTACCTGGCTGGCGAGCTGGAGGTGGAGCTGAACCCGCAGGGCACGCTGGCAGAGCGCATCCGCGCGGGCGGCGCCGGCCTGGGCGGCTTCTTCACCCCCACCGGCGCGGGCACCCAAATCGCGCAGGGCAAGGAGTCGCGCACCATCGACGGCCGGGAGATGATCTTCGAGAAGCCGCTCAGGGCCGACTACGCCATCGTCCGCGCCTGGAAGGGCGACAAGTGGGGCAACCTGGTCTTCCGCAAGACGGCGCGGAACTTCAGCCCGATGATGTGCACCGCCGCGCGCATCACCATCGCCGAGGTGGAGCACCTGGTGGAGGTGGGCGAGTTGGAGCCCGACCACGTGCACGTGCCGTCGGTCTACGTGAAGCGCATCTTCCAGGGCGGCAACTACCAGAAGTGGATCGAGAAGCGCACCGTGAGGGCGGGCTGATGGCGCTGAAGCGGGAGCAGATCGCCGCGCGCGCGGCGCAGGAACTGCGGGACGGGATGTACGTGAACCTCGGCATCGGCGTGCCCACGCTGGTGGCGAACTATGTGCCCAAGGGCATCGACATCGTGCTCCAGTCGGAGAACGGGATGCTCGGAATCGGCCCTTACCCGACCGAGGCGGAGATCGATCCCGACCTGGTCAACGCCGGCAAGGAGACCGTCACCGTCCTGCCCGGCGCCGCGTTCTTCGACTCGGCGCTGTCCTTCGGGATGATCCGTGGAGGCCACATCGACGTCGCGGTCCTGGGCGCGATGCAGGTCTCGGCCGGGGGCGACCTCGCCAACTGGGCCATCCCC
>DASRTX010000340.1:0-17724 GCA_035655715.1 Myxococcales bacterium
GGCCGGTGGAGCAGTTGAGCCCCATGATGTCGGCGCCGGAGGCGGAGAGCAGCGCCGCCGCGGAGAGCGGCTCGGTGCCGAGCAGCATGCGGCCCGAGGGATCGAGCGTGATCTGCGCGATCAAAGGCACGCCGCGGCCGGCCTCCTGCATCGCCTTGCGTGCGCCGAAGATCTGGGCGCGCAGCTCGAGCAGGTCCTGGGCGGTCTCTGCCAGGATGCAGTCGACGCCGCCCTTGAGCAGCCCCACCGTCTGCTCGCGGAAGATCTCCACCAGCTCGGAGGGCCGCATGCGCCCCAGGTCCGGATCGCTCGAGGACGGCAAGAAGCCGCTCGGACCCAGCGAGCCGGCTACGTAGCGGGGCCGCCCGTCGGCGCGCTCGGCCTTGTCCGCCTCCTGCCGCGCGATGCGCGCCGCGGTCTCGTTGACCTCCAGCGTGCGCGTGCCGAGCTCGTACTCCTCCAGCTTGGGCCGGCTGGCGCCGAAGGTGTTCGTCTCCACCGCGTCGCAGCCGGCCTCGAGATACCCGCGATGGACTCCGGCCACTACGTCGGGCCGGGTCAGCGAGAGCACCTCGTTGCAGCCCTGCCGCCCGTCGAAGTCGCGGACGGTCAGCTCGTTGGCCAGCTGCATCCGCTGCAGCGTCGTGCCCATGGCGCCGTCGAAAACGACGACCCCGCGGGCGATTGCATCGAGAAGGTTCTTGTCTGCCATAGAGGGGCGCAGAGGTTATCACGCGGCGCGTCGTGGTATCGTGGAATCGAGGCGATGGCTGAGGAAAGGTTCAAAGCCGAAGACGCGCGCGCCCAGCTGGAGGCGCTTCGCCAGCAGCTTGCGTCCAGCGAAGAGGAGCTGGCCTCGCTGCGGGTGCTCGCCGCCACCGAGCAGGAGAACGAATCGCGGCTGCAAGCGGAGCTCGAGGGAGCGCGCGGACGCGAGCGGCAGCTCGCCCAGGACCTCGAGGATGCGGAGGCGCAGATCGCCGCCCTGACGCGGCTGTTGGCCGAGGCGCGACCCGCGGAGGCCGGGCTCCGGCGCGCCGAGGCGGAGCTGCGCAGCCTGCGCGACCGACTTCAGGACTCGGAGGAGAAGCTGGGGCGGACGCAGGCGCACGGCGCGGAGCTGCAGACCGTGATGGACGCGGTGGGCCGCGAGCGCGCCGCGCTGCGCGCTGAGCTGGGGGCGCTGCGGGCCAGGCTGGAGCTGCTGGCCACCTCGGATGCGCGCGCGCGGCAGCTGGCGGGCGAGTTGGACCGGCTGCGCCGTGAGAACGACGAATTGCGGCGGCAGCTGGCGGCGCCAGCTCCTGCTCGCGCCTCGGGTCGCGGCCCGTTATCCAGTTGAAGGAGGACCCCATGCTCAAAATCGTGATCGGGAACAAGAAGTACTCGTCGTGGTCGCTGCGCCCCTGGCTGGTGTTGCAGCAGGCGGGCGTGCCCTTCGAAGAGCAGGTGGTGGCCCTCGATCTGCCCGATACCGACGCCAACATCCGGCGCTTTTCTCCCTCTGGGCGCGTGCCGGCGCTGATCGACGGCAACCTGACCGTCTGGGACTCGCTGGCCATCTGCGAGTATCTGAACGAGAAGTTTCCCGGCAAGCGGCTCTGGCCGGAGAACGGGGCGCAGCGCGCCCAAGCCCGCTCCATCTGCGCGGAGATGCACTCGGGGTTCGCCAACCTGCGCAACGATTGCTCGATGAAGATCGTGCAGCAGTATCCCTACAAGCCGCTGCGCCCCGAGACGCAGAAGGACGTGGACCGCATCGTGGCGCTCTGGGAGGAGTGCCTGCGCCGCAACGGCGGGCCGTACCTCTTCGGCAAGGACCCGTGCATCGCCGATGCCTTCTACGCGCCGGTGGTCTCCCGCTTCCGCACCTATTCGATCCCGCTGCCTGCCGCGGCCAAGGCGTACTGCGACACCGTCTGGGCCTGGCCGCCGCTGCAAGCCTGGGTGGAAGGCGCGCAGAAGGAAACCCTGCGCGCGAAGCTCCACGAAGACTGATGGCGTTCGGAATCTACGTCCATTTCCCGTATTGCCTGTCGAAGTGCCCCTATTGCGACTTCGCCTCCCGCGCCGAGGCGGTGATCCCGCAAGAGCGGTACACCGAGGCGGTCGTCCGCGAGCTGCGGGCGCGCGCCACGCAGTTCGGGGGCCGCGAGGCGGTGTCCGTCTATTTCGGCGGCGGCACGCCGTCGCTGTGGGACCCGCCGCAGCTCGGGCGCGTGCTGCGAGAGATCCGTTCCCTCTGGAGCGTCGAGGGGGACGCGGAGGTGACGCTGGAGGCCAATCCGGGCACCACCGACGAGGCCCGCTTCAGCGCCTTCCGCGAGCTGGGCGTGAACAGGCTCTCCATCGGCGTGCAGTCGTTCGCGCCGCCGCAGCTGGTGGCGCTGGGGCGCAAACACAGCGGCGAGGACGCAGTGCGCGCCTTCCAGACCGCGCGGGCGGCGGGCTTCGACAACGTGTCGCTCGATCTGATCCACGGGGCCGAGCGCCAGACGCCGGAGATGGCGGCACGCGACGCTGCAGCGGCGGTGGCCCTGGGGCCCGAGCACATCTCCTGCTACGCGCTGACGCTTGTCGGCCTGGCGGAGGAGGTGCCCATGGCGAAGGCGCTCAAGCGCGGAGAGCTGACGCTGCCGGACGACGAGGCAGTGTCGGAGATGGGCGACGCGGTGCGCGCGGAGCTGGGCAAGGGCGGGTATGCGCGCTACGAGATCAGCAACTACGCGCGGCCGGGTTTCGAGGCGGTGCACAACTCGCTCTACTGGCGCGGCGGCGAGTACGCCGCGGCCGGCTGCGGCGCCTGCGGCTTCGCCCGCGAGGGCAGCGGCGGCCGCCGGTTCGCCAACGACCGCTCGCCGGAGCGCTACATGGAGCGGGTGGAGAAGACTTCCCTGGGCGACGCCTCCAGCGAGGAGGTCCAGCCCGAGGACCACCTGCGCGAACGGCTCTTCACCGGGCTGCGGCTCGCGGAGGGGATCGACCTCGCGGCGCTGGAACAGGATCTCGATCTGCCGGTGCGCGACCGCTTCCGCCCGCAGATCGACCGCATCGTGCGCGAAGGCCTGGGCTCCCTGGACGGCGCGCTCCTGCGCCTCAACGACCGCGGCCTCGACCTCCACACCGAAGTGTCGCTGCGCTTCTTCTGATCACGTCTTCCGGTTGATCTTCAAAACCCCTTCAGGGGGCGACCACGAGTTCCTGGGCCTGGGCCTGGTCGATGGCGCGGGCGAAGTCGCCAAAGGCCGCGTACCGGTCTACGGACACGCGCTGCTGGGGAAGCTCGATGGACTCATCGATCACCAGCTTGCCGCCCTCCTCCCGGGCGCTCCACAGGTAGTTCCCGAACGGCGTTTTGAGACTGACCGGCGGCGGCGCGGCGCGCAGGTGCCGGCCTTCGGGCAGCGCGATCACCGCGCGCTGCGCCGTGTCCTCCGGCGAGTCGATGAGCAGGGGCGTCTGGCGATCGGCCATCTGCACCCACCTGCGCACCATCCGCGAAGGCACCACCGAGGAGGGGACGAAGAGCTGGGCGCCGTCGCGGCGGGCAAGCTGGGCCCGCAGTTGGTACACCAGCGTCGCCGTGCCCCCCAGCCCGGCTTCGTTCTCGGTGGACAGCGACTCCAGCGAGACGCCACGCAGGCCGCGGCCCAGCATCGATTCCACGGCCTGCTTGCGCTGATCCCGATCGAGCCGCTCCAGCGCGTCCTTGAGCGAGGCCGCCTCGAACCCGCGGTGCTGGTCGCGGGCGGATCCGGTGGTCATGCCGTCGGCGTCCAGCGAAAGCTGCAGGGAGAGGATGCGGCCGTCCTGCTGGTCGGGCAGCGACGCCGGCAGCTTGATCTGGACGGCATCCTCGCCCGGCTCCGGCAGCACCCATGCCTCCTGCCCGCGCACGAAGGCGGGAAGCTGCCCGAACGGGGCCAGACGATACGAGGGATCGAGCCAGGCAGGCCCGCCGGGCAGATCGATGCGCAGGACCGCGTAGCCGTACAGCTCGCCGCGCGGAAAGCGGTACGCCGCCGGATCTCCCGCGAACGTCCGCGACAGCACCACGTGCGAGGGGATGCCGGCTGCCGTCAGCGCCGCCTTGATCACCACCAACCGGTTGCCGCGGCCCTGCTGCAGCACGTGCGCGGCGCTGGACTGGAAGTCGGTGCCGGTCGATCGCCCGCGCACCGCCTGCGCCACGGCGGCCTGGATGCTCCGGGCCGTATCGGCTGCGTTGTCTGCAGCGGCACCGCGGGCGAGCTCGGCCACGCCGGCATCGGGCCGCGCGCGCAGCAAGGTCCAGTCGGCGATGGAGCGGACCAGATCCCTTTGACCGGCCCCGGTGCCGAGCTGCACCCAGGGCATGGTCTCGCTTTCCTGTGGCTGGTGCGGTTCGGGCTGCAGCGGCTTCACGTCGCGGGCGACGTAGAGGAAGCGCATCCCCGCCCCGTCGCGGGCCATGGTGCCCGGAGGCAACACCAGATTATGCACGTCCACGTCCACCGGACCGGGCGTGCGCACCTCGTAGGTGGACTCGCCCATCGGCGTCTCGTCGTCGCGAAAGTAGAAGGCCCCTAGCGAATAGCCGGGGAGGTCGGGGCCGCGAGGCCCCAGGCCGCGCAGGTAGTCCACCTCGACGGCGTCCCCCGGCTCCAGGCCGGGCAGGCTGATGCCCTCCTTCTCGGGAATCGACTCGGGCTCCAGCGCGCGGCCGTCGTTCTTGATCGTACGCAGGCGGAGGATCTGCGCGTCGCCGGGGATCTGCGCCTCGCCGAACTTGGAGACGCCCTTCTTGTCGAGGACGCGCGTCAGCGTGTGCACCCGCTCCACCCCGCCGCCGTCCGTGAACATCTGCACCGCGCCCTGATCGAGCACCCGCATGGCGCTGGCGCCCGCCGGGGCCTGCCTGGAGGTCCTGGCCAGCGCCGCGCCGTCGCGATCGGACCAGCCCAGGATGCGCGTCCCTTCGTCGAGAGCAACTTGTTGACGCACCTGGAGGTCTCCGGGGGCGAGGCGCAGCGCCTCGCGCCGTGCGTTGGTGGCGGCCTTCGCTTCCCCTGCCAGCTCCAAGAGCCCGGCGATGCGGCGCAACGGCTCCGGGCTGCGCGGAGAGAGCGCCGCCGCGGCGCGGAGCGATTTCAGCGCCCCGGCATCGTCCTTGCGCGCCGACTGGAGATCCGCGAGCTGTTCCAGCCGCGCGGGCTGCGCCGGCCGCAGCGCAGCGGCCAGCTCGAACAGCTCCTGCGCCCGCGCCAGGTCGCCGCGATCGCGCGCCGCCTGCGCGGCTCCCTGCAGCCCGTCGCTGCAGGCGACGAGCAGGTCGGCGTACTTGCGCTGCTCGTCCATCGAGCCATCGCGGCGCGCCAATCCGGAGAGCATCTGCCAGGTGTCGCAGCGCGCCGGGTCCGCCCGCAGCGCCTCTTCCGCGCGCCCCCGTGCTCCGGCCGAGTTCCCGCGCGCTTCCAAGAGTCGCGCCCGCGCCAGCAGCACCCTCGGCGACGGCGGCGCCTTCTCCTCGCGCAGCACCGCCTCCGCCTTGTCCAGGTCCTGGGCCGCGTCGTCGAACCGCTCCGAGTCGCGCTCCAGCGCCGCGGCGGTCAGGCGCGCACGGATGAGCAGCGCGTCCTTGCGCGCGGCCTCCCCGAGATCGGCCAGCGCGCGCGCGCGCCCGATCCGGTCGGGCACGTCCGGGTCATGCAGCACGTGCTGGGCGCGCATGGCCAATGCCGGCGCGCCGCCGGCGGAAAAGAGCAGGGTCTTGTCCACCATCGCGCGCGTGACGGCGCGATCGTCGCCCATGGCAGCCCGCGCCCCCAGCCAGGCTGCCAGGGGATCGCCATCGTCCTGTTCGAGCATGGCGGCCGCGGCGCTGCGCAGGTCGGCGCGATCCTTCCAGGCCGGCGGCGAGGTGCACGGCCTGCCCAAGTCGCAGGAGGCGGCAAGGCGCGCTCCCGTCAGCTGCGCCGGAGCTTTGCTCGCGAGATCGGCGGCGTCGCCGTCGCCGCGCACCAGCGAGAGGCGGAACCGGGTTCCTTCCGAGCGGCTCCAGCGTACCAGGATCTGGTGCGTTCCCGGCGCGAGCCGCACCGGCACCGTCTGCGCGCGCGCGGCCTGGACGGGATAGGGCACGCGCGAGGCCACCACCGCGCCGTCGATGCGCGCCTCCAGCGCCGCAGCGCCTTCCACCCAGACCAGGTACTCGCCTCCCCGCTCGAGCGTGACCTCGCTGCCCGCGTAGAAGACGTCGCCGTCGGATGGCTCGAGGTCGAGGCCCACGTCGCCGTCGGGGAACTCGAGATTCCGCGAGTTGAGGTCCGCCGTCGCCGGTGCCCGCCCGTCCAGGGCCAGCGGCTTGCGCAGCTCGAGCAGCCGCAGCGCGGCGAAGGGGCCGGCCAACCGCCAGCGCTGGATCGCGCCGGCCTTGCGCCACGCCTCCACCTCGATCCTGGGGTCCCGCGCTGTCTGCGCGCTGCGTCCGGCAATCCGCGCCGCCGCCTCGCGCAAGAGGCGCGCCGCGCGGGGAGCCACGGGAGGTCGCAGCGAGTCGGCGACGGCGGAGATGAGCCGGTCCACTTCCTTGGACTCGTTCTCGGCGTCGAGGAGCCGCACCGCCGCCAACTCGGCGATGGGGTCCGCCGGCGCCGCCTGCAGCGCCGAGATCCACAGCCGCGTCGCGGAGAGCGAGTCGGCGCGGTCCTCGGCGATCTCGGCCAGGCCAGCCAGGGCGAGGGCGCGCGTGGGCGCATCGCCCTGCTGCGAGGCGGCTTGCAACAGCGCGGTCGCGCCGTGGGGATCGGAGGCGATCAGGTAGCGCAGCCAGCCGGCCCGAGCCAGCTGCGAAGGGTCCTGCCTGGCCTGCGCCTCGGCCCGTTCGAGCCTGCGCTGCACGCTCCCCGCGTCGGGTCGCGCGGCGGTCTGCTTGCGGCCGGCGGCACAACCGGCCACGAGGAGGATCGCCGCGACCCGCAGAACCCTCATCGGGCCGCCGTCTGCGTCGCCGGTGCCGCCTCCACGCGCCGGTGCAGCGCTTCATCGAGCCGTCCGAGGAAGGCGCGGAAGGCGCCGTAGTCGGTGGGCTGCAGCAGCCCGCCGTTCAGGGTCAGCGTGAGCCGCGCGGTGACCCGGCCGCCCTCGCGGCCATAGGCGATCTCGTACTCGCCCTGGGGGCCGCTCTCGCGCACGCCCTCGGGCAAGGTTGCCGACCAGCCCTTGGGCAGCTTCACCTCGGACTCGATCAGGATGCGCTGCGCCAGCGGGAGCTGCTGCGGCAGGGAGCGCTTGGAGAGCTGGGCATAGGCCTCGACGAAGCTCTGCCGCTGGCCGAAGGGCACGAACTCCAGGCCCAGGCCCTTCCGGTAGGCGAAGCCGGACGCGGTGGCGGTGATCTCCGTCTCGAACGGCTTCTCGATGTCGTGCGGGTCGGTCACGTCCACCGCCGTCACCTTGACGTTGGGGAAGGCGGCGCGGGCGAGGTGCTGCTCGGCGCGCACCCGGCGCTCGTCGGCGGGCTCGTAGGCGCGCCGCAGCTCGGCGGTCCAGGCGCCCCGCGCGCTGGCCTTCACCTTCATGGCGGCGGTGCCGTCGGACATGAGATCCGCCGCGATCCGCGTCTCGTCGAAGTTGTCGGCGGGGATGGCCTCGGGAGTGCGGAAGAACTTCGAGCCGCCGCCCGGCTCGACCACCAGCACCTCCGCGCCGCGGTCGTCGCCGGGCAGCTCGCCCGAGCCGTGGAACTCGGCGGTGCCGTCGAGGAAGAGCTTGTAGCGGGGCACGTAGAGGATGGCGTGGTTGAACACCGCCAGCGAGGCGGGGGCCTCCGCGATGCCGCCCAGACGCTTCATGCGCAGCAGCGTCAGGCGCGAGTCGATGCCCAGCGACTCCAGCATCGCGTGCATCAGCGAGGCCTTGTCCTTGCAGTCGCCGAACCGGCGCGAAAGGATGGTCTCCACCGGGTAGGGCTTGAAGGAGTTGATGCCGAACTCCAGGCCCACGTAGCGCGTGCGCGAGACCACGAAGTCGTAGACCGCGCGGATGCGCGTCTGCTCGTCGCTCTCGGGGATGCCCTTGACGGCTTCCTGCGCGGCGGCGCGGATGTCGTCGGTGACGTGGAGCTGGTCCTTGACCAAGCCCCAGTAGAAGCGGCCCACGTCGTCCCAGGTCTTGTAGGTGGAGACGTGCACGTAGGCCAGCACTTCGCTGTTGCCGGGCATCGAGGGCTCCGGCACGAGGCGCGGCACGTCGCGTGCCGTCCACCGCTGCCAGGTGCTGCCGTCCTGGCCCTTGCCTTCGCTGTGCGTCAGGCCCTTGAGCGGCGTGGCGCTGGCGTAGAAGGTGCGCCCCGCGGGTCCCAGGAGCACGTAGTCGGAGATGCGCCGCACCTGGGTGGACTGGAGGTAGGCGAAGTCGCCGAAGTAGTCGGCGAAGAAGTTGGACCCGGAGTCGTCGAGGCGGGTGACCAGCTCGAGCACGTCACCCGGCTCGAGCTGCGGGAAGGCGATGACGCGCGCCCGCACGTCGTAGTAGAGCCCGTACCAGGGCTCGGAGAGATTGCGCTCGCCCTCCGACTTGGACTCCAGCACGCTGCCGTCCTTCTTGAAGACACGCGCGCGCTCCACCTTCACCACCTGCCGGTCGGGCGAGTACTGCACGCTCTGCACCCGGGCGGCGTCCACGCCACGCTGCGAGGCGGGCCGCAGGATCACCTGCCGGGTCCGCGAGGAGAGGCCGTTGGCGAACACCTTGACCACCGAGAGGTCGGAGAGCACCTCCACGTCCTCGCCCGGCAGCGGCGCCATCTTCCCCAGCGCCTTGGCGTCGTAGAGGTACGGCGTCGCGTACTGCTCCTCCGGGCGGATCGAGCGCACCAGCTCGCGCAGCGAAGGGTTTTGCGGCCGCAGCGAGAGCGCGCGGGCGAAAGCGGCCAGCGCCCCGGAGTCGTCTCGCGCGCGCAGGCGGTGGCGGCCGAGCTGTTCGTGCAGCGCGGGATCGTCGGGAGCGAGGAGCAGAGCCTGCGCATAGGCCTCGTCGGCCTGCCTGGCGCGGCCGTACTGCGAGAGGATTTCGGCGGCGCGCATGCGCGGCCAGAGGGTCGAAGGCTCGAGGCTCAGCGACTCTCCCAGCAGCTTGAGCGCTCCGTCCACGTCACCGCGGTCGAGCAGGAAGGCGGTCAGCTCGCCGCGCGCCTCGCCGTCGTCGAAGCGCAGCGCCAGCGCCTGCTTCAGCTCGCCCATCGCCTGCTCGGCCCGGCCCATGCGCCGGTACGCCGCGGCGGCAGCGCGCCGGCCGCGGGACAGGTCCGGGCGGGCCTTGGCCGCCTCGATGCGGACCAGGGCAGCGCGCGCGGAGAGGCCCACCGCGTCCAGCGCGCGGGCCTCGGTGAGCATCGGGTCGATCCACTTCGGCGACGAGGCGCGCGCCTTGCGCGCCAGCTCCAGCGCTTCCCAGCCTTCGCCACGGTCGAGGCGATAGGCGGCCAGCGCGTCGAGCAGCGGCGCGCTGTCCGGATGCGCGGCCAGCGCCGTCTCCAGCGCGGCGCGCCGCTTGTTGGCGTCGCGATCTTCCAGGCGTGCGAGCCGCAGCGCCGCCTCCGGCTCGGTAGGAACGAGATCGAGCACGCGCTCCATGGCGTGCAGCGGCAGGCGCTCCGCGTCGTCGGTGGGCCTGCGCCACTGCAGCACCACGGCGAGGTCCTCCTGGGCGCGGGCATCCTGGGGGTGGGCTGCGGCGGCGGCGCGCAGCTCGTCGAGCACGTCCACCGGCTTTTTGGCCGCGGCGCGCTTGCGCGGGGCCTCCAGCTCGCGGATGGCGGCGAAACCCGCCAGCTTGGACCCGGGAGCGCGGGCCGCCTTGGCCAGGGCGAGCAGAGGCGCGTCCTTGCCGTCGGCGACGCGGAGGCTGAAGCCGAGCCGCCCGCCGTTGTGGGCGATCTTGACCAGCAGGAGGTTGTCGCCCGCTTCCAGCGCGGCCGCGAAGGTCTTCTGGTCGAACCGCGAGGGGTGGACGGCGCCATCCTCGTGGACGAGCTTGCCGTTCAGCCACACCCGGACCGCGCCGCTCGCGCCGACGTGGAAGAGGATCGGCAGCGCCTTGGCGGCGCGGAGCACGGTGGCGGCGTAGACCGCGACGTCGGCGCGTGGGTAGACCACGGACGAGAGATCGACGAACCCGTAGGGGGCATGACCCTGGGGCAAGGTGCGCCAGGTCACGTCGTGCTCCTTGCCGTGGTAGACGGCCTTGGGATCGAAGCCGTCCTTTTCAGGCGGATATTCGGTCAACAGCCCCGCGCGGCCCTCGTTCTCGAAGGGCCCGAGCACGCTCCACGCGCGGATGGGCGCCACCTGGTCGAAGAAGGCGGCTGACTGCGGGAGCTGCCCTTGGGAGACCGCCAGCTCGCCCCGCATCTCGGTGGCGAGGGCGCGCACGTCAGGCCGGGCCTTCGGCGAGCGGCCCATCTGCTCGAGCGTACCGGCCAGGGGCCCGAGGTCTCCCTTCTCGTCCCGCCGCTCGTACAGCCGGAACAGGTCGGCCATCGCCTGCGGCTTGCCCAGCTCGCCCAGCAGGCGCGCCTGCAGGGCGGGCGTGGCCTCGTCCAGAGGGGACGTCGCCGGGGTCGTGGCCAGAGCAGCAAGGAGAAGGAGACTGTGCATGCGTTCGGGCTCCCGAGGGGCGAGCGAAGGGCGTCTCACCCACCCGGAAGCAACGGGGGGGCGGCCCGCCCCATTCCTTGGGCGGCCTATTCCATGCTGTAGCGCGTCGAAGAGACGCCCGCCACCCCAACGAAAGGCCGGGCGTCTCCTTCTATGGGGCCCGAGCGAGCGTGCGCACCTCCACCCTGGCAGCACCGGCCGACAGCAGCGCCTCGGCCGCCGCCGAGGCCGTGGCGCCGGTGGTGAGGACATCGTCGATCAGGCAGACGCGCAGGCCCAAGACCTCCGCGGCCGGCGCGAATGCCCCGCGGACGTTGCGTCCCCGGGCGGTGCGGTCGCGTCCTACCTGTTGCCCCGTTTCCCGTACCCGCCTCAGCATCGGCGCCATGGGCAACCCGAAGCGCCGCGCGGCGCCGGCGGCCAGCAGCCGCGCCTGGTCGTAGCCACGGTGCCGCAGTCGCCGAGGGTGGAGCGGAATGGGCGCCAGCACGTCCGATTTTGGTACCGGGCAGGCGTCGAAGAGGACTTCCAGTGCGGAGGCGAGGTCGTCGCGCTGCTCGTACTTGAGGCGATGGATGGCGTCGGCCAGGGCGCCGCCATGGAGGTAGGGAGCCGCCGCGAAGGAGAAGGCAGGAGGCTGCTCCCGGCAGTGGAGGCAGCGGCGGGGCTTGAGGGCGGGGAGGAGTGATTCGTCCTGCGGAACGCCGCAGACGGGGCAGCCCGCGGGAGCGGGGATCAGCGTCTCGGCGCAGATGGGGCAGAAGGGAGAGTCCTCGGGCGCGTCGCACGCTGCGCAGCGCGGAGGGAAGAGCAGGTCCAGAGCACGCGCGGCGGCGTCCTTCAGGAGCGAAATGGACATGTCTCGATGGCGATGCAGATCCGGGGCCAGAGGCACGTGCACTCAAGGCAGCTGCATCACCTCGATGGATGGCATCAGCGCCCTCTGCAGGCCATCGACATCGCCGGCCTCCCACCGCAGCGCCTCCGCCAGCATCCGCTGCAGGGCGGGCACGAACTTCCTGGTCTCGACTCCGAGATAATCGGGCGGCGACGCCGAGAGCTTTTCCAGGGCGGCGCGCAAGAGCTTCACGCAGCCGCGCGGCTGCAACTGCGCGAACGCCTTGTGTCCCGCGGCCGCCACCTGGATGAGACCCTGGACGAAGATCTTCGGCTCGTCCTCCAGCTCGAGCCACAGCTCCTCCCATGCCTCGTGCGCTTCCCAGAAGAGGCCCTGGTTGAAGAGCTCCGCGCCGCGGCCGAGAGCGTTCCAGGGAATCTCGCGGGGCACCGGCAGGCTCAGGAGAGCACGGACTTCGACTTCACGGTGACGCCGTCGGCGGCCATCTCGTAGACCAATGGGGCGCCGGTGGCCAGCTCCAGGGCCACCACCTGCTCGCCGCTCAGCTTGTCCAGCTGCATGACGATGCTGCGGTTGGAGTTGCCGTGCGCCACCACCAACACGTTCTTCCCCTGCCGCAGATCGCCGGCGATGCAGCGATCGTAGAATGGCAGCGTGCGCTTCGCGGTCAGCTCCAGCGACTCGCCGTTGGGCGGCGGCACGTCATAGGAGCGCCGCCATACCTTCACCTGGTCGGCGCCGTAGCGCTTCGCGGTGTCCTCCTTGTTGAGGCCCTGGAGATCGCCGTAATGCCGCTCGTTGAGCGCCTGATCGCGGATGATGGGCAGCTGCACGCCCATGGTCTCGAGCATGATGCGCAAGGTCTCCTGCGCGCGGCTCAGCACCGAGGTATAGGCCACGTCGAAGCGGAGTTTGCGCAGCAGCTCGCCGGCGCGCCGCGCCTCGCTGCGCCCCTTTTCGCTGAGCGGCACGTCCACCCAGCCGGTGAAGCGGTTCTCCAGGTTCCAGAGCGACTGGCCGTGGCGCACGAGGACGAGGGTGGGCATGGGCCGCGCTTCTAACCACGCGTCCCCGCGGATCGCAAGGAGCGGCCGCTACTTGTGGTACGGCGCGCCACGGAGGATCTCGAAGGCGCGGTAGATCTGCTCCAGCACCACCACCCGCGCCAGCCGGTGCGGCAGCGTCAGCGCGGACAGGCTCCACAAAAGCTTCGCCTGCTCCCGCACGGACCCGTCCAGCCCTTCGTCGCCGCCGATACAGAGGGTGAGCGCCTGCGCCGAGTCGCGCAGCCGGCCTACACGATGGGCGAGCTGCGCCGACGACAACGAGCTGCCGCGCTCGTCCAGCGCCCACAGCTCGCCCCGGACCTTGGCGAGCAACGCCTCGCCTTCCCGGCCGGGGCCTTCGGCGCGCAGCTCGGTCACTTCCAGATCGGCGAAGCGGCGGATGCGCTCGGTGTACTCCTGCGCCAGCTCCGCGGTGGGCCCCTTGTCCTTGCCGACCGAGAGCAGCCGGATCTTCACTCCACCTCGACGCGGGGAGCGTCGGCCCAGAGGCCTTCCAGGTCGTAGTGCTCGCGCTCGTCGAGGTGGAAGACGTGCACCACCACGTCGCCGAAGTCGAGCAGCACCCACCGTCCGCCGCGCTGGCCCTCGCTGCCGATCAGCCGATGTCCCTGCGCCACCAGCTCCTTCTCCACGCTGTCGGCGATGGCCTCGAGCTGCCGGTCGCTGGTCCCGCTGCCGATCACCAGGAAGTCCGTGTAGCCGGAGACCCCCCGTAGATCGAGCACCACCAGCCCTTCCGCCTTCTTCTCCAGGGCGGCGCGGGCGGCGGCGACCGCCGTGCGCCTGGAGTCCTCGTCGACCCGCGCCGCGGCACGTGCGGCGGCGCGCGTGGGATCGGACTGCTTGCGGGACAAGGCCATCTGGGTGGGGCTCTTCGGCATTCGTTCTTTTCCTCCAGGCTTCATCTAACGCGTCTGTCCTTCTCCCCGCACCACGTATCGCGTGCAGGTCAGCTCGCGCAGGCCCATCGGGCCGTACGCGTGCAGTTTGCTGGTGCTGATCCCGATCTCGGCGCCGAGGCCCAGCTCGCCGCCGTCGTTGAAGCGGGTGGATGCGTTCCAGAGCACGCAGCTCGCGTCCACTTCGGCGAGGAAGCGATCGGCCAGCTCCCGGCTGCGGGTGACGATGGCCTCGGTGTGCCTGCTGCCATAGCGGGCGATGTGCCGCAGCGCCCCGTCGACGCCGTCCACCACCGCCACCGCGAGCTTGAGGTCGAGGAACTCGCGGCCGAAGTCGTCCGCAGCGGCAGCGACGGCTCCTTGCAGGTGCGCGAGGGCGCGCTCGTCGGCGCGCAGCTCCACGCCGGCGTCGCGCAGCGCGCTGCCCAGGACGGGGAGCGCGGTCGCGGCGATCCGCGCGTCCACCAAGAGGCACTCGAGCGCGTTGCAGACGCCGGGCCGCTGCACCTTGGCGTTGACGGCGATGCGCCGCGCCATCTCCAACTCCGCGTCCGGCGCCACATAGAGGTGGCAGACGCCCTGGTAGTGCTTGATCACCGGCACCCGCGCCCGCTCGGCGATGAAGCGGATGAGCGACGGACCACCGCGGGGGATGCAGAGGTCGATGTGCTCGTCCAGCTGGAGCAGCTCGTCGAGGAGCGCGCGATCGGGCGGGACCAATTGCACCGCGTCCTCCGGGAAGCAGGCGGCGATGGCCGCATTGCTCTGCTGCGCCTCGGAGCCGCCCCGGAGCAGCGCCGCATTGCCGCTGCGCAGGCACAGCGCCGCCGCCTCGGCGGTCACGTTGGGGCGCGACTCGTAGATCATCAGCACCACGCCCAGCGGCGCGCGCACCCGGTCCACCCGCAGCCCGTTGGGCCGGGTCTGCGATTCCACCACCTCGCCGACCGGGTCGGGCAGGGCGGCCACTTCCCGCAGCGCCTGCGCCATCGCCTGGATGCGGTCGCGATCCAGCCGGAGGCGATCGAGGAAGGCCGCCGGCTGACCCTGGGCGCGGGCCATGTCCACCTGGTTGGCGGCCTCGATCTCCGCCGCGCGGCGCTCGATGGCATCAGCCGCGTCGAGGACCAGCTGGCGGCGGTCGCGCCGCAAGAGCTCGCGGGAGGCTACGCGCGCCCGCTGCGCCAATTCCAGCGCGGCCAATTTGCGCTCGGGGGTCATCGCGTCACCACCAGGTCGTCGCGGTGCACCACGCAGTCGAGCAGACGGTAGCCGAGCTTCGCCTCGATCTCGTAGCTGGCGCAGCCCAGGATACGGCGGATCTCCTCCGCGCTGTAGACGGACAGGCCGCGGGCAAACGGCGGCCCCTCGGGACTCACGATGTCCACCGGATCGCCGGCGTTGAACTCGCCCTGCACGCCCTGCACGCCTCGAGGCAAGAGGCTCTTCTTGCGCTCGATCAGCGCGGTCCGCGCGCCGGCGTCCACCACCAGGAGCCCGCGCGGCTTGAGGTCCAGCATCCAGCGCTTGCGCAGGCCCCTCGGCTCACCTTGCTGCTGCACCACCGTGCCCACGTCCTCGCCGGCAAGGAGGCGCTGGAGCACGCCGGGCTCGCCTGGCACGATGGCGCAGGCCACTCCCCCTTCCGATGCGCGGCGAGCGGCCCGGAGCTTTGTGATCATGCCGCCGGTGCCGAGCGCCGACCCGCTGTCGGCGACGGCCTCGATCTCCGGAGTGACGCGCTCGATCTCGGGAATGCGGCGGGCGGCGGGGTCCCTGCGCGGATCCGACGTGTACACTCCGCCCGCGTCGGTGAGGATGACCAACAGATCTGCTTCGACGAGATCCACCACCATGGCGGCGAGCGCATCGTTGTCGCCGAACTTGATCTCCTCCACGCTGACCGTGTCGTTCTCGTTGATCACGGGGACCACGTTGCGGCCGAGAAGCTCGGCGAGGGCGCGGCGCGCGTTGAGATAGCGGCTCCGGTTGGCGATGTCGGCGTGCGTCAGCAGCACCTGCGCGCAGCGCAGACCACGCGTCTCCAACTCGTCGTCATAGAGTCGCATCAGCCGGCTCTGCCCCACCGCGGCAGCGGCTTGCTTGAGCGCCATCTCCTTGGGTCGCTGCCGGAACCCCAGCCTCTCCACGCCCAACGCGACAGCGCCGCTGGATACGATGACCGGCGTCCGGCCCTGGGCCACCGCCGCGATGTCGTCGCAGAGGCTGGCGAATTTCCGCCGATCGAGCGAGGGGGCGAGCTCCTTGCCGGCTCCTCCAGTGAGGACCGCCGAGCCGATCTTGATCACCGGCCTGCGGCACCGCGAGAGGGAGGAGCGGAGGTTGCTCATTCGATTCGTCAGCTTCGAATGTAGCAAGAACCGCCGCGTGTTACATACCTGCGTTCAAGTGAAGGAAGAGCTCTCCGGAAATACGGCCGGACTCAAGGCCAGCCACAGCAAGCGGCTGCTCGCCACCTGGCGTCGGCGCGTCCAGCAGCGGGAGCTGGTCTCGGCCGAGCTTGCGCGCCATCTCACCGAATTGTCCCGGGAAATCGGCCGCCAGCTGGGCGTCCTGCTCAACCGGCGCGGCGAGGTGGAGCACGTCATCGTGGGCGATGCCCGGCAGCTCACCTTGCCCGACATCGGCCGCGCCCGCGCCGGATCCGCCCGCCTCCGCGGCCTGCGGCTGGTGCACACGCACCTCAAGGACGAGCCGCTCACGCGCGACGATCTCACCGACCTGGTCCTGCTGCGGCTGGACGCGGTGGCCGCGGTGGTGGCGCGCGAGGACGGGCTACCCGGCAAGGTCTACCTGGCCACGCTGATGCCCTGGAACGTGAAGGGCGACCTGCACCGGCTGGTGGAAGCGCCCTCGCTGTATGAACTGGAATTCGACGCCCAGGCGGAGATCGGCGCGCTGGAGCAGGAGATGGCGCGGGTCGCCCCGGTCCGCGCCGTGGGCGTGGAGGGCAGGGCCATCCTGGTCGGCGTCCACATCGGCAACCGCGGGGCGGCGGAGGCTTCCCTCCAGGAACTCCAGGAATTGGCCCGGACCGCCGACGTGCAGGTGCTCGACGCGATTCTCCAGGGCCGCCGCGAGATCGACCCGCGCACGCTGATCGGCCAGGGCAAGCTTCAAGAAATCCTGGTGCGGTCGATGGCGTTGGGTGCGGATCTGCTGGTCTTCGACCGCGACCTGACACCATCGCAGGCGCGCCACATCAGCGAGGCCACCTCGCTGCGCATCCTCGACCGCACCCAGCTCATCCTCGACATCTTCGCGCGCCGCGCCCAGAGCGCCGATGGAAAGCTGCAAGTCGAGTTGGCCCAGCTCAAGTACCTGTTGCCGCGGCTGGTGGGCCGGGACGATTCGCTCTCGCGGCTGGCCGGCGGCATCGGCGGGCGCGGTCCGGGCGAGACCAAGCTGGAGGTCGATCGGCGTCGCGTGCGCGACCGCATCGCCGCATTGGAGTCGCGCATCGACCGCCTCTCCGGCGACCGCGCCACCCGCAGGCGCCAGCGCAACCGCACCGGCGTGCCGGTGATCTCCATCGTCGGCTACACCAACGCCGGCAAGAGCACGCTGCTCAACGCGCTCACCGACTCCAGCGTGCTGGCGGAGAACAAGCTCTTCGCCACGCTGGATCCGACCTCGCGGCGCCTCAAGTTCCCGCGCGATCGCGAAGTGATCATCACCGACACGGTGGGGTTCATCCGCGACCTGCCCAAGGATCTGGTCGCGGCCTTCCGCGCCACGCTGGAGGAGCTGGAGGAAGCGGATCTGCTCCTGCACGTGGTGGACGCCAGCGACCCGCGCCACGACGGGCAGGCCCAGGCGGTGGAGCGCGTGCTCGCGAGCCTCGACGTCGAGGGCACGCCGCGGCTGCTCGTCTACAACAAGGCCGATCGCGCGGAGGAGACGGCCCGAACGCTGGCCCTGCGGGACGGCGCGGTGGCGGTCTCGTCCATCACCAAGGACGGATTTCCCCAGCTGCTGGCGCGCTGCGAGGAGATCCTCTGGAAGCGCGGCAAGGTGCTGGCGCCGGGGCACGAGCCGGAGTTCGCGCGGCCGCGCTACTGAGTCTTCGGAGCCTTTAGCATCGGCATCACGCGGTCGCGCAGCTCGTCCACGGCGTCGGCCAGGGCTTCTCGCACCTTGTCGATCGCCTGGATGCAGGGCGCGGACTGCGCGTGGCCGGTAATGGTGGCCGTCCAGACCACCGTTCCCTGGCGCGCCAGCGACGCGTCGAGCACCACCAC
>DASRTX010000341.1:0-3677 GCA_035655715.1 Myxococcales bacterium
GAGGCGCTGGAGGCGTTGCGGCGCGAGCAGGAAGCGCGCAAGCCGAAGTCGGAGTGCGATCCGCTGATTCCGCTGGCGCTGGAAGCGGGCGTGCCCGCGGCCATCGCGGAGAAAGTGCTGAAGCGGCTGCAGAAATTCGACCCGATCGGCTGCGCCTCGCGCGACCTGCGCGAGTGCCTGCTGGTGCAGGCCAAGCACTTCATCACCGAGGGCGAGGGCAAGGACGACCCGGACGCGGAGCTGCTGCCGCAGATCATCCGCCGGCACCTGCGCAACGTGGAGTCGAAGAAGTACCAGGCCATCGCCAAGGACCTGCACGTCTCGCTCGACGAGGTGGTGGCGTCGATCAAGCTGCTCACCCGGCTGGACCCCAAGCCGGCGCGCAACTACTGCGGCGACGAGGCGCAGTACATCACCCCCGACGTCTACATCCACAAGATCGGCGACCAGTACGTCACCGTGCTCAACGACGACGGCCTCTCCAAGCTGCGCATCTCGCAGCACTACCGGAACGCGCTCAAGAACGGCGCGGCGGCGCAGACCAAGGAGTACATCCAGGAGAAGCTGCGCTCGGCGGTGTGGCTCATCCGCAGCATCCACCAGCGGCAGCGCACCATCGTCAAGGTGACCGACAGCATCATCAAGTTCCAGCGCGACTTCCTCGACAAGGGCATCGCGCACCTCAAGCCGCTCATCCTCCGCGACGTGGCCGAGGACATCGGCATGCACGAGAGCACCGTCTCGCGCGTCACCACCAACAAGTACGTGCACACGCCGCAGGGCATCTACGAGCTGAAGTTCTTCTTCAACTCCTCCATCGCCCGGGCCAACGGCGGCGACGACATCGCCTCCGAGGCGGTGAAGAACCAGATCAAGCAGATCGTCGCCGCGGAGCCTGGCGACAAGCCCTACAGCGATCAGAAGATCGTGGAGGTCTTGAGGTCGCAGAACGTGGACATCGCGCGTCGCACCGTCGCGAAATACAGGGAGGTGCTCGGCATCCTGCCGTCCAGCAAGCGAAAGAGGTTCTTCTAGACCGGTGCCGCAGAGACGGGGGTCCGGCGCCGGCTTCGGGTCAACACCTCGACGATCTGGAGGTCACTCCAATGCAGGTCAACATCACCTTCCGGAACATGTTCGCCACCGACGCTCTGCGGAACCACGTGCAGGACAAGTTGGGAAGGGTGGTCGACAAGTACCTGGACAAGGTGACCGAGGCGCACGTCACGCTCTCCCTCGAACGGTACCTGCATCATGCGGACGTCAACCTCCACACCGGGCACTTCCACGTGCGCGGCAAGGAGAAGTCCGAGGACATGTATGCGTCGATCGATACCGCGATCGACAAGATCGAGAAGCAGCTCAAGAAGCACAAGGAACGCCTCAAGAGCCACCGCCCCGCGCACGTCCACCAGGCCGGTCCGGTGCGGGTCCGCTACGAGGTGTTCGCAGCCAAGGAGGAGTTCGAGGGTCTGATCCCCGAGATGATCAGGCGCGACGAGTTCCTGGCCAAGCCGATGAGCGTGGAGGAGGCGTTGATGCAGATGGACCTGCTCAACAACGACTTCCTCGTCTTCACCCGGCCCGACTCGGCGGGGGTGAACGTGATCTACCGGCGCAAGGACGGAAACTTCGGATTGATCGCCCCGGGCGAACAGATGGAGCTTCGCCAGGCGGCCGCGAAGTGAAGTAGACTGCCGCGCGATGCGCATCGCGGAGTTCCTGCGCGAGGACGTGGTCCTGCCCGACCTCGCGGCGAACGACAAGGCGGGCGTGCTCGGCGAGCTTTGTGCCGGGCTCGCCCGCGCGTATCCCACGCTCCAGGCCGAGCGCCTCAGCGAGACCTTGTTGGAGCGCGAACGGCTCGGCTCCACCGGCATCGGCGAGGGTGTGGCCATCCCGCACGGCAAGCTGCCCTCCATTCCCGGGCTGATCGCGGCTTTCGCGCGCAAGAAGGCGGGGGTGGACTTCGCCGCCATCGACGGCAAGCCCACCTACCTGTTCTTCGTGCTCTTCGCTCCCGACAACTCGGCCGGCCTGCACCTCAAGGCGCTGGCCCGCATCTCGCGGCTCTTCAAGCAGCCGCAATTCCGCCAGGCGATCATGGCCGCCGACGGCGCAGCGGGCATCTTCCGCCTCATCTCGGAAGAAGACGCCAAGTACTGAAGGCCTCAGCCGGCTGCTTCGGGCGGGGTGGGGCGGGGGCGGAGCCAGAGCCAGCCGCCCAGCGACATGAAGGCGAGCGCGGCGGCGCAGAGCAGGAAGAGCTGCCGGATGCCCAGCACGGACGCCAGCACGCCCGAGAGCAAAAGACCCGACACCTGCGAGACCGAAAACAGCGACATGAAGGTGCTGCTCACCCTCCCCATCATCGCCGGAGGCGTTTCCTTCTGGCTCAACGTCTGTCCCGGCACGATGACGAAGGCGATGGCCGCGCCGATGATGAAGGTGCTCAAGGCCGCCGCGACGTTGCTTTGGAAGGCCCCGAGCAGCGCCGCGCCGGCGCCGATGCCGAACAGTCCGCCCAGCACCAGCTGCACCATCGGCCGTGTGCGCGCCGCTCGCTGGATGAGCTGCGCGCCCACCACCAGGCCCACGCCCACCATCGAGCTGACCGCGCCGTAGAAGAGGCTGCCTGCGTGCAGCGTATCGCGCACGTAGACGGAGATGAGCGGGCTGAAGGAGCTGAGCATGAACATCGCCGCCGCCGAGGCGAGGAAGGCGAAGGAGAGTCCGCGGTGGGTGAAGATGAAGCGGTTCCCCTCGACGAAGTCGCGCCCGAACGCGCGCAAGGAGCCCTGCTTCGGGGCAGCGGCGCGGACGATGGCCAGCCGCCCGATCATCGCGGCGGAGAAGAGGAAGGTGCCGGCGTCGATCCAGAAGCAGGCCTTTTCGCTGAGCCACGCCACCAGCGCGCCCGCCAGCGCCGGCGAGAGGATGCGCACGGCGTAGAACGCCTGCGAGAGCAAAGCGTTGGCGGAGAGCAAATCTTCTCGCCTCACCAGCACGCGGATGGCCACCGATTGCGCCGGCCCGAAAAAGCTGGAGACCAGGCCGAGCAGCACCATCACCGCGAAGATCTGGTGGGTGTCCGTCACCAGGACGAGCGAGCCTGCGATGACGGCCCGGACGAGATCGCTCGCGATCATCACCCGCTTCACCGGCCAGCGGTCCACCAGCACGCCCGCCGCCGGCGCGATCAACGAGAAGGGCGCCAGATACGCCACCGTCGCCGCCGCCACGTCCACCGCCGTGCCGTGCAGCCGGAAGGTGATCAGGCTGATCACGCCGAACAGCGCCATGAAGTCGCCGAACACGCTGACGAACTGCGCAAGCCAGAGGGTGCGGAAGGCTGGCTGCGCGAAGACCGCCTTCATGCCCGAACGGTCCGGTGGCATGCGGGTCGAATAGCACGGCGGGCGCCTGCCTGCCTGCCCGAGGCTGGTTGCGGCAAGGCTGCATGCATAGCGTGCGGGCTGGGGGTGTCGTCATGCGGGTGCTGGCGCCGGCGCTGGCCGTGCTTGCGATCGCCTGTGGCGGCGGTCCGTCCGGGAGCGCCGTTGTCGCGATCGATGGCGATGCGGGCCGAAGCGGCCCTGCCGACGCCGGCGCGTCGGATGCGGGCGGCGCCTCCGATGCGGGCCCGGCAGACGCCGGAACCGATGCGGGAACGGACG
>DASRTX010000342.1:0-5028 GCA_035655715.1 Myxococcales bacterium
GCCCGGATGGACCACGCGGGTCGCGAGCGCGAGGAAGAACACGACCACGCCCGAGGCGATGCTGAGGAGAAGATTGATCACGGCGCGCGTGATTAGCGCGCAAACCCGGCCCGCGCAAGCATGGCCGCGCCCGATCCGGCAAAATGCGGCGTTGTGAGTGGCCCTCCCCGGAATCGAACCGGGACGATCTTGCGATCGGTGGATTTTGAGTCCACTGCGTCTGCCAGTTCCGCCAGACGGCCCTTGAGAGCGAGGCGCGTTCTATCAGCGACGGCGGGGCGGGGGAAGATCCGTGCAGGTGCCGGTGAAGAGCTCCGCGGCGAGCCCGATGCTCTCGCCCAGGGTGGGATGTGGATGGATGGTGCGGCCGATGTCCTCGGCGTCGGCGCCCATCTCGATGGCCAGGCAGATCTCGGAGATCAGGTCGCCCGCATGGATGCCTACGATGGCGCCGCCCACGGTTCTTCCGGAAACCTTGTCGAAGAGCAGCTTGACGAACCCCTCGTCGCGCCCGTTGGCGATGGCCCGCCCGCTGGCCGCCCAGGGAAAGACCGCCTTGCCGTACTCCTCGCCGCGTGCCTTCAGCTCGTCTTCGGTCGCGCCGGCCCAGGCGATCTCGGGATCCGTGTAAGCCACCGAGGGAATCTGCCGCGCGTCGAACGACGCTTTGTGGCCCGCCGCGACCTCCGCCGCCACGTGCCCTTCGTGGGTGGCCTTGTGCGCCAGCATGGGCGGCCCCGCGATGTCCCCGATGGCGAAGATGTGCGGGACGTTGGTGCGCATCTGCTTGTCGGTCGGGACGTAGCCGCGCGCGTCCACGTTGACGCCCGCCGCCTCGGCGCCGATGCGCTTGCCGTTGGGCGCGCGGCCCACCGAGACCAGCACCAGGTCGTAGATGGCCGGTTCGGCGCCGTCGAACTTGACGTGGATGCCGTCCTTCGCCGCCTCGGCGGAGGTGGTCTTCGTCTTCAACATCAGCCGATCGAAGCGGGGCGCGTTCTTCTTCTGCCACACCTGCACCAGATCGCGGTCCGCGCCGGGCATCAGCCCTTCCAGCATCTCCACCACGTCCACCCGCGCGCCCAGCGTCGAGTAGACGGTGGCCATCTCCATCCCGATGATCCCCCCGCCGATCACCAGCATCTTCTTCGGCACCGACGCAAGCTCCAGCGCGCCGGTGGAGTCGACGATGCGCGGGTCCTCCGGGAGGAAGGGCAGCTTCACCGCGCGCGAGCCCGCCGCGATGATCGCGTTGGCGAAGCGGATGGTGCGGTCGCCCACCGCCAGCTCGTGCGGGCCGGCGAATTTGCCCTCCCCGGTGACCACTTCGACCTTGCGCCCCCTGGCCATCGCCGAGACGCCGCCGCTCAGCTTGCCCACCACCTTGTCCTTGAAGGCGCGGAGCTTTTCGAGGTCGACGCGCGGCTCGCCGAAGGAAACGCCGTGCGCCGCCATCGATCGCGCCTCGTCCATGACAGCCGCGACGTGCAGCAGCGCCTTGGAGGGAATGCAGCCGACGTTGAGGCAGACGCCCCCCAGCGCCTTGTACTTCTCGACCATCATCACGCGCTGGCCCAGGTCGGCGGCGCGGAAGGCCGCGGCGTAGCCACCGGGTCCAGATCCGAGCACCAGCACGTCGCAGTCGAACTTGCCCTCCGCTTTCGGCGAGGAAGGCTGCGGGGCTGGCGCGCTCTTCGGGGCCGGCTGCGGCGCGCTCTTCGGAGCCGCGTCCGCCTGGGCCGCTGGCGCGCTCTTCGGCGCGGCTTCCGCTTGCTCTTCCAGGACCAGCAGCAGCGACCCCTCCGAAACCTTGTCGCCGACCTTCACCCTCACTTCGCGCACCGTCCCGCCCGCCGGCGCCGGCACGTCCACGGTCGCCTTGTCCGACTCCAGCGTGACGATGGACTGCTCCTTCTCGACGCGATCGCCGGCCTTCACCAGCACCGCGATGATGGGCACGTCCTTGAAATCGCCGATGTCGGGAACCTTGACGTCCATCAGAGCAGCATCCTGCGCGCATCGCCCAGCAGCCCGGCGAGGAACGCGTTGAAGCGCGCGGCGGCGGCGCCGTCGACGACGCGATGGTCCCAGGAGAGCGAGAGCGGCAGCATCAGGCGCGGCTTGAACTCCGCTCCCTCCCAGACCGGCCGCATCGAGGCGCGGCAGACGCCGAGGATGGCCACCTCGGGCGCGTTGATGATGGGCGTGAAGTACGTGCCGCCGATGCCGCCCAGCGAGGAGATGCTGAACGTGCCGCCTTGCATGTCGCCGGGAGCCAGCTTGCCTTCGCGCGCCTTCGCTGCCAGCTCCGCCGTCTCGCGCGCGATGGCGAGCACGCCTTTCTTGTCGGCGTCCTTGATGACCGGGACCATCAGCCCCTGCGGCGTGTCGGCCGCGAAGCCGATGTTCCAGTACTTCTTCAGCACCAGATGGTCGCCTTCCAGCGAGCAGTTGAAGTTGGGGAACTTCTGCAGCGCCAGGACGCAGGCCTTGATGAGGAAGGCGAGCAGGGTGACCTTGACCTCCTGCTCCTTGTTGAGCGCCACCCGGAACGCCTCCAGCTCGGTGATGTCGGCGTCGTCGTTGTTGGTGACGTGCGGGATGGTGACCCAGTTCCGGTGCAGCCCGGGGCCGGCGATCTTCTGGATGCGCGTGAGCGGCTTGTTCTCCACCGGGCCAAACTTCGCGAAGTCCACCTTGGGCCATGGCAGGACCGAAACGCCCGCGCCTCCCGCCATCGCCGGCGCGCCAGCTCCGCTCATCACCGACTTCACGAAGGCCTGCACGTCGGCCGGGAGGATCCGCCCCTTCGCGCCGGTTCCCTTGACCCGCCCCAGATCCACGCCCAACTCGCGCGCCAGCTTGCGCACGCCGGGGCCCGCGTGCGCCTTGTGGAACGCCTCCTCGTCGATCGCCGGCGGCGCGACCGACGCCTCCTGCCGCGGCGGAGGCACCGTCTCGGTTGGGCCCCCGTAATCCTTGCGCGGCGTCGGCGGTGGCTTCTCCGCTGGGGGCTGCTCGCGGAAGGGCTTCTCGGGCGCGGCCTGCTCCGACGGCGGAGTGCCGCCGCGAGAAGCCGCCACCGGCTGCTCCGGCGCCGCCGGCTTCTGCTGGGTCGCGGCCGGCTTGGCGTCGTTCGTCTCCAGGCGCAGCACCAGCGTGCCCTGCGAGACCTTGTCCCCCACCTTCACCGCCACCTCGCGCACGGTGCCGGTGGCGGGCGAAGGCACGTCCATGGTGGCCTTGTCCGACTCCAGCGTGACCAGCGGCGCCTCGGCGGCCACCTCGTCGCCGGGCTTCACCAGGATCTCGATGACGGGGATGTTCTTGAAGTCGCCGATGTCGGGAACGAGCACGTCCATGGCTAGACCGTCACCGGATTGGGCTTTTCCGAGTCGAGCCCGTACTTCTTCAGCGCCTCTGCCACGCGCGCCGCCGGCACAGTGCCTTCGTCGGCCAGCGCCTTGAGCGCGTGCACGGCGATCCAGTGGCGGTTGACCTCGAAGAAGTGGCGCAGCATCGCGCGCGTGTCGCTGCGGCCGAATCCGTCCGTGCCCAGCACGCGGTACCGCGCGGGAAGGAAGGCGCGGATGGAATCGGCGTGCAGCTTGATGTAGTCGGTGGCGGCGATCACCGGGCCCTTGCGGCCCGCCATGCACTGCTCCACGTAGCTGACGCGCGGCTTCTCCGCCGGGTGCAGCGCGTTCCAGCGATCCGCCGCCAGCCCTTCGCGGCGCAGCTCGGAGAAGCTGGTCATGCCCCAGATGTCCGCGGTCACCCCGAAATCGTTTTCGAGGAGTGCGGCGGCCTCGATCACCTCGCGGAAGATGGTTCCCGATCCGAGCAGCTGCACGTGCGGCGCCTTCTTCGCCGGCTGCGCCTCGCGGAACAGGTACATGCCCTTGAGGATGCCGGCCTCCGCCCCCTTGGGCATGTCGGGATGCGCGTAGTTCTCGTTCATCACCGTCAGGTAATAGAAGACGTCTTCCTGCTCCTGCACCATGCGCCGCAGCCCGTCCTGCACGATGACCGCCAGCTCGTACTGGAACGCGGGGTCGTAGGACACGCAGTTGGGGATGGTGGACGCCACCACCTGGCTGTGCCCGTCCTGGTGCTGCAGGCCCTCGCCGTTGAGGGTGGTGCGGCCCGAGGTGGCGCCGATGAGGAAGCCGCGGCAGCGCGAATCTCCAGCCGCCCAGGCCAGGTCGCCGATGCGCTGGAATCCGAACATCGAATAGTAGAGATAGACGGGGATCATCTGCACCCCGTTGGTGCTGTACGAGGTGGCGGCCGCGATCCACGACGAGAACGCGCCCGCCTCGGTGATCCCCTCCTCGAGGATCTGCCCGTTCTTGGCCTCCTTGTAGAACATCAGCTGGTCGGCATCCTCGGGCCGGTAGAGCTGGCCGATGTGCGAATAGATGCCGTACTGGCGGAACATGCCCTCCATGCCGAAGGTCCGCGCCTCATCGGCGACGATGGGCACTACCCGCGGCCCCAGCGTCTTGTCGCGCAGCACGGTGGTGAGGATGCGGACGAAGGCCATGGTGGTGGACAGCTCGCGCTCTCCGCTCCCCTTGAGCTGGGCTTCGAAGGCGCTCAGGGGCGGCGCTTGCAGCGACGCCGCGGCCTTGCGCCGCCTGCGCGGGAGGCCGCCGCCCAGCTCGGCGAGCCGCTCCTTCAGCCACTTCATCTCGGCGCTGTCCTCGGGCGGTCGATAGAAAGGGATCTTCGCCAGCTCTTCTTCGCTCACCGGCACGTGGAAGCGATCGCGGAAGGCGCGGATGTGCTCTTCCTTCATCTTCTTCGCCTGGTGCGCGATGTTCTGGCCTTCCATCGCCTCGCCCATGCCGAAGCCCTTCACCGTCTTGGCGAGGATGACGGTGGGCTGGTTCTTGTGCTCGGTGGCGGCCTTGTAGGCGCTGTAGACCTTCATCGGGTCGTGGCCGCCGCGGGTGAGCGCCCAGATCTGCTCGTCGGTCCAGTCGGCCACCATCGCGGCCGTCTCCGGATAGCGCCCGAAGAATT
>DASRTX010000343.1:0-32379 GCA_035655715.1 Myxococcales bacterium
TCGAGCGCTCGCATCTACGTGGCCAGCGCAGGCGGCGTACTCTACGCCTTCAAGCCCGACGGCAGCTTCGACTGGGGGTTCGATACCGTCGGGACGTTCCAGGTCGGCCCGGCGGTCGTCCAGGCCACGACCGTCACCACCCCCGTGGACGAGATCGTCATCCCGGACAGCGTGGGCGGCGGCAACTCACTCATTTGGCGCGCAACCTCGGCCAGCGCGATCGGGGTGGCGAGCGACGAGCGCGATTTCCTCGCCGCGCCGCTCATCCTCAACGGCAAGGTATATTACGCGAGCCAGAACAGGAACTCCGGGCCCACCATCACCCACGTCAGCATGCAGACCATCGGAGCCGACGGAGTCTTGGGCGCCACCATCACGAACGCAGCCGCGGGCGCGACCGTCGTCAACCCCGCCGTCGCCTTCTACGGACTCGTCACCGACGGGACCAGCGTGTATGCGGCGACCGCGCCTGCGAGCGGCGCGGGCGCCCTGTTCGCCTTCAACGGCTCCCTGTCGCAGACCTGGACGAAGGCGCTGACCGCGGGACTGGCCGGCGAGCCGACCTTCGGCATCGACGGCAAACTGTACGCCTCGGAACTCTCGAACAGCGGCGTCAACTCGGCGACCTTCGACCCGACCAACGGCAATCGGACCGGGTTCGTGTCCATCGGCGGCGCGACCGGCATCGGGATGGTGCCGCTGCAGGGCTCCGACGGGCACATCTACTTCCCGCGCCGGAGCGGCCAGGGCTTGTTCGCATACAAGGGAAACCAGCTCTCCTGGACGCTCAAGACGCCGGGCAACACGCTGCGCTACGCCACCATGGACTGCCAGGGCCGCCTCTTCTCCGCGGCGGGCTCCACCGTCTTCGCCTTCGTGAGCGACGACACGGGCCTCGCCGACACGGCCTGGCCCAATCTGCGGCGCGATTCGCGCAACACCGGGAACGCCAGCACGGGCTGGACCAAGTACGGCATGCGCACGGCGGCGGGTCCGGCGGGCTGCATCCAATAAAGTTGCCTCGGCGGCGCGCCGTGGCATTGCTGCGGCCATGCGCGCCATCGAGGCGGCGCTGCTCTCGGGCAGCGAGTTGTACCGCGAGGTGATCCTCGACAAGCTGGCGCATGCGCGCGAGTCGGTCTCCATCGCCACCGCCAACGTGAAGGACATGCAGGTGGAGCGCGGCGGGAAGTTCGCTTCCGTGCTGGCGCTCTTCTCGGAGCTCTCGGCGCGCGGCGTTGCGCTGCGAATCCTGCACGCGGAGCTGCCCTCGCGCCCCTTCCGCGCTTCGTTCGAGAAGCGGCGCCGGCTGACGGGCGGGGGGCTCGAGCTGAAGATCTGCCCGCGCGTCCACTTCAAGGCCGTCGTGGTGGACGGCGCCTGGGTCTACCTGGGCAGCGCCAACCTGACCGGCGCGGGCCTGGGCGCCAAGGGCGAAGGCAAGCGCAACTTCGAGCTTGGCTTCTGCACCGAGGACTTCGAAACCGTGGACCGCGTGCAAGCGCTCTTCCAGGCGGTATGGAGCGGCGCCGAGTGCGGCGCGTGCAAGCTGCGCCGCGTCTGCCCCGACCCCATCGGCGAGCCCGCGCACAAGTCGCTGGTCCGGCTTGGCAAATCGCGCCGCCTGCGATACTGAACAGGCGTATGGGTCGCACCGGAAGCGCCGATCTGCCGCTGCACGGCGGCCGTGTTCCCGATTGGCTGGCGTCGCGCATGGCGCGGCTGGGCGCGGTCATGGTGGAAGCGCTGGTCCTCGAAGAGGGTCCCCACGGCGTGTTGCGCCGGCTCGCGCATCCCTTCTGGTTCCAGGCGCTGGGCTGTGTGATGGGCATGGACTGGCACTCGAGCGGCATCACCACCAGCGTGCTCGGCGCGCTCAAGCGCGGGCTCGCAGGCCGCGAGCGCGAGTTGGGCCTCACCATCTGCGGCGGCCGCGGCCGGCACTCGCGGCGCACGCCGGCGGAGCTGCTCGCGTTCGGCGAGCGCAGCGGCGTGGATGGCGCCGCGCTGGCGCGCACCAGCCGGCTCGTGGCCAAGGTGGACAGCGCTTTGGTTCAGGACGGATTCGAGCTCTACCTGCACGGCTTCGTCGTGGCCAGGGACGGCGCGTGGACGGTGGTGCAGCAGGGGATGAACCCGGACCGCGGGCAGGCGCGGCGCTATCACTGGCTCTCCGAAGGCGTGCGCAGCTTCGTGGAAGAGCCCCACGCGGCCATCGAAGGCAAGCCCCGCGGCGAGATCCTCAACCTCACCGACCGCCGCGCCGGCGCCTCGCGCGATGCGGCGCTGGAGCTGTCGCGCGAGCCGGAGCGCGTGCTGCGCGAGCTGCCGCGGCTGCAGATGCCGGCCCACCACGACGTGCGCCGCGGCGACGTGTTCCTGCGCCGCCTGCACGGCACGCTCGCCGCGGCACGCGAGGCGGGACCGCGCGACTTTCCCGAGTTGCTGCTGCAGCCGGGCGTGGGCGCCCGGACGGTAGCGGCGCTGGCGGCGGTGGCCGAAGTGCTGCACGGCGCGCCCTCGCGCTTCAGCGATCCTGCGCGCTTCTCGCTGGCCCACGGCGGAAAGGACGGCCATCCCTTCCCGGTGCCTCTCAGGATTTACGACCGCACCATCTCGGTGCTCAAGCAGGCGGTCTCGATAGCGCGCCTTGGGCAGACGGAGAAGATCGACGCCATCCGCCGTCTCGACGAGCAGGCTCGCCGGCTGGAGGGAGCGGTGGACGGCCCACCGCTCGAAGAGTTCATGGCGGAGGAGCGCGACGCGTCCCACCGCTACGGAGGTCGCGACGTGACCGGGCCGGCACGACCCGCGAAGCGCGACCCCCAGCTGCCGCTCTTTTCCGCATCCGAGGCGTAGTAGGATCGGGACATGGCCGGCGCGAGGTTTCTAGGCACCGATCTTCTCGACCCGGAGGTGATCCCCTACTTCACCTGGGACGCCCCGCTCACCGTGCGCGAGATCCAGGATCGCCTCCGCTCCGCGGCCGATTCGGAGCGCTTGCGACTGCTGGGAAAGATTCTGCGGGAGGCGCGGGACACGGAGGTTTGGGCCTTCACCAGCCCTGAATTCGTATCGCGCAACTGGGAGAAGCTCAGCCCCTACCTCGGTCGCCGCCGCGCCTTCTGGCACTGGATGTTGCAGCAATGGCGGGAAGCGGGGCTGCTTGCCGACTAGCCTGCTCACCGGGCTTCAACGCGAGGTGCTGGAAGCATTCTTCCGGCGCGAGAACCGTTTCTTCCTTTCCGGCGGCGCTGCGCTGGCCGGGTTCCACGTGGGCCACCGTCAGACTCATGACCTCGATCTCTTCACCACCATGGACATCCTCGAAGGTGGCGAAGGCGCCTTGAGGCAAGCCGCTTTGGATCTCGGCGCCACCGTCGAAAGCATCCAGACCGCCCCTGACTTCCGGCGTAGGATCGTCCGGCGAGATCCTGAAGCGGTGGTCGTTGATCTGGTGCGCGACCGGGCACCTCAGGGGCCGCTGCCGAAACAACGGTTCGGCGACATCGTCGTGGACCCGCCGCAGGAGATCCTTGCCAACAAGCTCTGCGCACTCCTCTCGCGGTCCGAATTGCGCGACCTCGTGGATGTGCAGGCCCTGGAGCGGGCGGGCTTTGCCATCGAAGAAGCACTGGAGTTGGCAGGCAAGAAGGATGCCGGGTTCACAGCGGGCCAACTCGGCTACGTTCTCTCGCAGATCGATCTGGGCGACTCATCGGAACACCGAGCCCTTGCCGACTATGCCAAGGCCCTGAGCAAGAGACTGGCGGTGCTCGCTGCTCCCCCAATCTAGAGCGCCTTGAGCGCGCCCACCCGGCGCGACTGCGGTAACCTGCGCGCCCCATGACCGACCGCCTCTACCTGCGCGACCCGTATCTCTCCTCGTTCCGCGCCCATCTTCTCGAAGTCCGCGACCTCGACGGCAAGCCCGCCGCCGTCCTCGATCAGAGCGCCTTCTATCCCGAAGGCGGCGGCCAGCCCGGCGACCGCGGCACGCTGGGCCCGGCGCACATCCTCGACACCCAGGAGCGCGGAGGCGAGGTCCTCCACGTCCTCGACCAGCCGCTGCAGCCCGGCGAGTACGAGGCGCGCCTCGATTGGGACCGCCGGTTCGACCACATGCAGCAGCATCACGGCCAGCACCTGCTCTCGGCCGCCTTCGACCAGATGGGCGCGCCCACCATCTCCTTCCACCTCGGCGAGCGCACTTGCACCATCGATCTCGACGCGCCGCTCGGGAAGGTCGATGCCGCACGGGCGGAGGCGCTGACCAACCAGAGCATCTGGCGCAACTTGCCGGTGGTGGCTCGCGACTTCACCGGCGAGGAGCGCGCCCGGCTGCCGCTGCGCAAGGAGCCGGTGAAAGGCGACCGCGTGGTGCTGGTGGAGGGCGTGGATGCCTCGCCGTGCGGCGGAACCCATCCGGCGCGAACGGGCGAGGTGGGCTGCGTCGCCGTCCTCAAGGTGCAGAAATGGGGCGACGGGAAGTCGCGCGTGGAGTTCGTCTGCGGCGGCCGCGTCGTAGGCCTGCTGCGCGAGGCCAACTCCGCCCTCGCTGCGGCTGCGGAAGCATTGAAGTCCGCCCCCGCAGACGTGCCGGCGGCGGCAGGGCGCGTCGCCGCCGAGGCGCAGGCGCGGCGCAAAGCGGGCGATGCGCTCCTCGAAGAGCTCGCGCAGATCGAAGGCAAGCGGCTCCAGGCGCTGGGCACGCCGGTAGCGCAGAAGATCCCCCGCGGCCCCGCCTTCGCGCGCGCGGTCGCGCAGGCCATCGCGCAGGAAGGTGGCACGGCGCTGCTCGGCGCCGTCGAGGAGGGGCGCGCACACCTCGTCTTCGCCCGCCCGAAAGGTACGACCGGGCCCGGCATGGGCGCGCTGCTCAAGGACGCCCTGGCCATCCTGGGCGGCAAGGGCGGCGGCAATCCGGACTTCGCGCAGGGCAGCGGCCCTGCCACCGACAAGCTCGACGAGGCGCTGTCGGCAGCCGCCCACAAGCTCGCACATCCCTGAAATTCGCGGGGAAATCACCCCGTGCTAGCATCCTCGCTGCACGGCCGCCGGAGGCCGTCGGAAATCGATGCGCCTACCCGCCAAGCTCGCGCTCCTGCTCGCAGGGGCCACCTGCTTCCCGCTCGCGCTCGCCACGGCGTTCACGCTGCCGCGCGGTCGCCAGGCGCTGCGCAACCAGCTCGATCAGATCTACGCGCAGGACGCGCGCGCGCTGGCTGCCGAGGTGCATCGCACGTTGGTGGACAAACTGGACGCGCTGACGCTGGCGGCCTCCACGCTGCGCCTCGGCGAGCTGGATCCGGAGGCCCGCGAGCAGGCGCTGCTGCTCATCTACAAGGAGACGCGCGGCGCCGACGTGGTGGGCCTGTTCGACGCTGCCGCGGATGCGGTGGGCAAGACCATCCAGTTCAGCCGCCTCGAGGGAGAGCTCGCCCGCGAGCACGAGCCTGTCGACGACGTGGGGCTGACCGCCTACGCCGGGAAGGTGCCGCTGCGAGCCGCGCTGCAGGCGGGGCTGGCCATCGGTCCCGTCTACGTGCTGCCCGACGCGGAGGGGCTTCCCGTGCCTCGGCTGGTGCTGGCGGTGAAGGTAGGGGGCGAGAGGAATGCCAGGTGGGTGCTGGCCGTGGAGATCTCGCTGCGGCGGCTGGCGGAGAGCTTCGAACGGTTCCGCCCCGGAGAATCGGGCGCAGCGTTCCTGGTCGACGGCGAGGGCAAGGTCATCCTCCACTCGGTGCGCAAGCTGATGTTCCAGCAGGCCAGCCTGAAGGACCACCCGCTGGTCCGGGGCGAGCAGAGCGACGCCTGGGTCGGAGCCAACGCCACCGTCCCGCTCCTCGGGTGGAAGGCGGTGGTGCAGGAGCCGGCGGAAGAGGCGCTGCGGCCGCTGCGGCATCTACAGCAGGACGCGCTCCTCTGGCTGGGCGTCGGTCTGCTGGCGGCGGTGGTGCTCGGCTTCACCTCGGTGCGCAGCGTCACGGCGCCGGTGCGCAAGCTGCGCGAGGCGGTGGTGGCGGTGGCCTCCGGCGCCCTCGACACGCCGGTGGAGATCAAGCGCAGCGACGAGCTGGGCGAGCTTGCCGACGCCTTCAACACCATGACCCGCGGCCTGCGCGAGCGCGAGGGCCTCAAGCTGACGCTGGCGCTGTCGGAGTCGCTCAAGCTGGACGACGTCCTCGGGCGCCTCCTGGACGGGCTGCGCGACGCCGTCCCCTTCGAGGAAGGAGCGGTGCTGATCAAGACCCGCGACGGCCTCGACGTGATCGTCACCCGTGGCTCACGCGGCAAGCGCGAGTCGGAGCGCATCGTTCCCATCTCGTCGCACGTGGAGCGAGCCTTGCGCACGCTGCTACCCGCCCTCAACGAGGGCCGGCAGATGATGGCGCTGCCGCTGATCCAGCACGGCGTCGCCATCGGCGTGGTCTGCCTGGAGAGCCGCAACGCCTACGGCGAGTCGGACGTGCGGCTCGCGCTCTCGCTGACGCAGCCGGCGGCGATGGCGGTGGAGAACGCGCGCCTCTTCGACGAGGTCAACCGCCTGGCCACGCTCGACGGCCTGACCGGCATCTACAACCGCCGCCACTTCATGGACCAGGCGCTGCGCGCCTACGAGACCGCCCGCCGGTTCGGCCAGCCACTCACCGCGCTGATGCTGGACGTCGACCACTTCAAGACGGTCAACGACCGCTACGGCCATCACGTCGGCGACCAGGTCCTCCGCGTCCTCGCCGAGCGGTGCCGCGGGGCGCTGCGGTCGGTGGACGTGCTGGGGCGCTTCGGCGGCGAGGAGTTCGCCATCCTCCTGCCCGGCACCACGCAGCAGAGCGCCGCCAACATCCTGGCGGAGCGCATCCGCCGGCGGGTGGCCGACGATCCGGTTCCCACCGACGCCGGTCCGGTGAAGGTGACGGTCAGCGTGGGCGTGGCGGCCATCGACGAGCAGACGCGCCACCCCGACGACCTGCTCAAGCGCGCCGACGCCGCCCTCTACGAAGCCAAGCAGGCGGGCCGCAACCGCGTGGTCGAAGACGCGGTCGCGTGATCCTTCAGTCGCAGCCCTCAAAGCTCGCATAGGTGTGAGGAGCATCGCAGCTGCAGTGAAACGCGTCCGCGGGACACGTCAAAGAGACAAAGCCTGCGTCCGGGTCGAAGTACCCCATCATCCTCGCGTCGCAGAGCTGCTGCGTGCGGGTCGAGACCCAGTCCTCGGTACAAGCGGATCCTTCCTCTCCGGAGTGTGTCGGGTTGTCGTGCTCGCCACAGCAGGCGACCCGTCTAGCGCCCTGCACGACGCGGCCGTCAGGCAAAGAGCAGCTCAACGTGCAGTTGGACTCGAAGTCGCCGCTCTTGTTGCAGGCGGCGCCGGAGAGAAGGAACAGGAGAGCCAGCCAGCGCGAGCGGATCATGGCCATTTCCTCCCAAGGTCATTCCGGCTGCATCAACTGCGCCAACCTCCGGCTCCTCTGGAGCAGAAGTCCCTGAGGGTCGGCGATCGCGACAGTCCTGTCGTGGTGGCGGGCCGCAACCGCGTGGTCGAAGACGCCGTCGCGTGATAGTCAGCGGGGCATGATTCGACACGATTGGAGCGCGGCCGAGGTCCGCGCCATCCATGATCTCCCACTGATGGACCTGCTCTACCGCGCGCAGACGGCGCACCGCGCGCACTTCGGCGATCACAAGGTGCAGCTCTGCTCGCTGCTCTCGGTGAAGACCGGCGGCTGCCCCGAGGACTGCGCCTACTGCCCGCAGGCGGCCCGCTACCACACCGGCGTCGCCGCCGAGCCGCTGATGGAAACGGACCAGGTGCTGGCGGCGGCGCGCAAGGCGCGCGAGGCCGGCGCCACCCGCTTCTGCATGGGCGCGGCCTGGCGCGAGGTGAAGGACGGTCCACAGTTCGACCGCGTGCTGGAGATGGTGCGCGGCGTGAAGGAGCTGGGCATGGAGGCGTGCTGCACGCTGGGCATGCTCAGCCCGGACCAGGCGCGCCGCCTCAAGCAGGCCGGCCTCGACGCCTACAACCACAACCTCGACACCAGCCGAGGCAAGTACGGCGACATCGTCACCACCCGCGACTACGACGACCGGCTGCGCACGCTCCGCAGCGTCCGCGAGGCCGGCATCGGCGTCTGTTGCGGCGGAATCATCGGCATGGGCGAGTCGGTGGCCGATCGCTGCGAGCTGTTGCGCACGCTGGCGGCGCAGGACCCGCATCCCGAGTCGGTGCCCGTCAACATGCTGGTGCGCGTGCAGGGCACGCCGCTGTTCGAGCAGCCAAGGGTGGACACCATCGAGATGGTGAGGATGATCGCCACCGCGCGCATCCTGATGCCGGCATCGATGGTGCGACTCTCCGCCGGGCGCCAGCAGATGAGCGAGGAGGCGCAGCTCCTCTGCATGATGGCCGGCGCCAACAGCGTCTTCTTCGGCGAGAAGCTGCTCACCACCGGAAATCCGGAATTCGAGCAGGACATGGCGCTCTTCCACGCGGCCGGCATCACGCCGCTGGAGCCGAGGCCATGAAGGTGGCCAGCCTCTCCCAGCGGCGCTTCGACGCCACCAGGATGCAGAAGCTGAACCTCTTCGAGACCGAGCGCTTCTTTCTCGACGTCTACTGCCTGGAGCCGGGGCAGTCGCAGAAGCAGCACGCCCATCCCGGCAACGACAAGGTCTACGCGGTGTTGGAGGGAACGGTGGTCGCACAGGTCGGCGGCGAGGAGCGGGAGCTGAAGCCGGGCGAGGCGGTGCTGGTGCCGGCAGGCGACGAGCACGGCGTGGTCAATCGCGGCAGCGCGCGCGCGGCGCTGCTGGTGTTCATGGCGCCGAGGCCGGGATGAACCTCGACGTCACGCCGCGCGAAACCCTGGACCCGCTGCCGGACCGCCCCACCCTCTTTGACTTCTACCGCCTGCGCTTCGCCGTGCGCGGCGCCCTCCCCTTCGCGCCCGCGCCGCACATGATCCAGAGCGCCACGCGGGCGCTGCGCAGCGGAGCCCCGGAGGAGACGGTGCTGGCCTGCCTGCTGCACGACGTCGGCCTCGCGCTGATGGCGCCCGACCACGGCTGGTGGGGCGCGCAGCTCTTGGAGCCCTACGTCTCCGAGCGCGTGTCCTGGGCCATCCGCCATCACCAGGCGCTGCGCTTCTATCCCGACCCCGAAGTCGGCTACGAGTACCCGGCCTCGTACCGGACGCTGTTCGGACCCGACTACGTGCCGGAGCCGTACCTCGACGAGGCGTACAAGGCCGCGCGCAAGCACCGCTGGTACATGGACGCGCGGCTGATCACGCTGCACGACGACTACACCCAAGCAACTGGGGACACCATGCACCCTGCGGGTGGCGATGATGTCCCCGTAAAGGCCGCTGTCTCGCTCGAACCCTTCGCCGGGATCGTCGGCCGCCATTTCCGCCAGCCGCGCGAAGGTCTCGGCTACGACGGCAGCCCGGTGGCGCACATGTGGCGGACGCTGCAGTTTCCCAAGCGGCCGCTTTGACAAGTCGCACCCGGTCTGTCTAGGTTGTGAGCGTCCGGCGACCCCGGACGGCGCGGAATTTTGCCCACCTTGAGTGACGCGCCTTACAAATCTCACTCTAAGCCGTTGGGGACTCCGCGCAGGCGGGCTCTTGGCTATGGAGGTGGGCGGAAAGGTGGCCCATCGTGGCCAACGTCCGCTCGAAGCACCTGGGGACCCTCGCCGTGCACGGCGGGGAGCAGCGCAAGAAGGCGTTCGACTCCGTCACCGCGCCCATCGTCGTCTCGGCCACGTACGCGTTCGAGAACACGGCGGAGATCGAGCGCTACTTCAACGGCGAAGTGGAGCGCGAAGAGTACGGGCGCTACGGCAACCCGACGGTCCGCGCCGCGGAGCAGAAGCTTGCGGCGCTGGAAGGCGCGGAAGACGCGGCCCTCTTCGCCAGCGGGATGGCAGCCGCCACCACCGCCCTGCTCGAACTGGTCAAGGCCGGCGACCATGTGGTCCTCACCAACGACTGCTACCGGCGCACGCGCCAGTTCGTCACCCGCTTCCTCGCGCGGCTGGGCGTCGAGTCCACGCTGGTGGCGCCGGGAGACGAGAAGGCGTTGTCCGCCGCGCTGCGGCCGGGCCGCACCAAGGTGATCCTCGCCGAGTCGCCCACCAACCCGTACCTGCGCGTGGCCGACCTGTCGCTCTTCGCCCGCGCCCGCGACGCCTGCCCCGGCGCAAACCTGATCATCGACGGCACCTTCGCCACGCCGGTGAACCAGCGCCCGCTGGAGCGCGGCGCCGACCTGGTCGTCCACTCGGCCACCAAGTACCTCGGCGGCCACAACGATCTCCTGGCTGGCGCGGTGTGCGGGCGGGCTGGGCTCGTGCAGGCCATCCGCGACCTGCGCGGCGTGTTGGGCGGCGTGCTCGATCCGCAGAGCGCGTTCCTGCTCATCCGCGGCCTCAAGACGCTGCACTTGCGCGTGCAGCGGCAGAACGAGACGGCGCTCCGCATCGCCACCTGGCTGGAGCAGCAGCCGCGCGTGCGTTCCGTCTTCTATCCGGGCCTGCCCAGCCATCCCGATCATGCCATCGCCGTCGAGCAGATGAGCGGCTTCGGCGGCGTGGTCAGCTTCCGCGTGCGCGGCGATGCCCGGGCCACCTCGCGCGTGATCGACGCGTGCAAGCTGGCCACCATCGCACCCTCGCTGGGGGCGACCGAGACGCTGATCGAGCAGCCCGCGTACATGTCGTACTTCGAGCTGACGACCGAGGAGCGCGAAGCCATCGGCATCTTCGACGACCTGGTGCGGCTGTCAGTGGGGCTGGAAGACGCCGAAGACCTGATCGCGGATCTCTCCCGCGCGCTGGAGGCAGCGTGACCCGGCACGTGGCGAGCGCGGTCCATGCCGTCTACGCGGCGGTGCGGCGCGGCGAGCACGCCTGCGCCCCTCCCGATCTGCAGCCCGCCCTGCGCGAGGCAGGCATCGCCGCATCGGTGGAGTTCGTCCCCGGCGCGCCGGTGCCGGCGCTTCCCCGGCCGACCCGCACCCTGCGCGTGGCGCTGCTTGGCCACGGGACGGTGGGAGGCGGCGTCTACCAGCGCATGGTCGAGCTTCCCGGGCACTTCTGTGTCACCGGCGTGGCGGTGCGCGATCCCGGCAAGCACGAGATCGCGGCGGACGATCGCTGCTGGCGCGTCCTGCGCCGGCCCGGCGACGTGGTGGTCGAGCTGATCGGCGGCACCAGCCTGGCCGCGAAGGTGATCGCCGCCTCGCTCAAGCTCGGCCGGCACGTGGTCACCGCGAACAAGGCGGTGATGGCGCTGCACGGGCCGCGGCTGGAGGCGGTGGCGCGGGCCAACGGTGTGCGACTGCTCGACTCCGCCAGCGTGGGCGGCGCCATGCCCGCGCTGGAGACAGTGCGCAGGCTCGCGGGCTCGGTGCGGTCGCTCAGCGGCGTGCTCAACGGCACCTGCAACTTCATCCTCGACGAGCTGGAGCGCGGCGTGCCTTTCGCGCAAGCACTGGAGGCGGCGCAACGCGCGGGCTATGCCGAGGCCGATCCCCGGCTGGATCTCGACGGCACCGACGCCGCGCAGAAGCTGGTGGTCCTGGCCCGTGCCGCCTTCGGCCGCGCGCCGGCGGTAGCGCGGAAGACGGGGATCGAGGGCCTCTCGCCGCAAGTCGTCCGCGCCGCCCGGGCGCGAGGCAACGCCATCCGGCTGGTGGCGAGCTGCACGGCGGATCGCGCGGAGGTCGCGCCCCGCGAGTTGCCGCTCTCCCATCCGCTGGCAGGCTGCGCCGGCGCGGAGAATCGCCTGCTGGTGGACGGGCACCTGATCCAGGGCGCGGGCGCGGGCCGCTGGCCCACGGCGGAGGCCGTGCTGGCCGATCTCCTCGATCTGGCAGCGCTGCCGCCTCCACGCCGGGGACGCGGCTTGCCCTCCGCGGCGTAAGATGCCGCGATGACGTCGGACGGCCGGCTGCGCGGCTCGGCGCTGGGCCTCACCTCCGCGCTGCTCTTCGGGCTGGGCGCGCCGGCCTCCAAGCTGCTCTTGCCGCAGGCGCCGCCGCTCTTGCTGGCGGCCCTGCTGTATCTCGGGGCCGGTGCCGCCTTCCTCGCCGTGCGCCGCGGCCGCGCGGAAGCGCCACTCCGGAGAGCGGACGCTCCGGTGCTCGCCGCGTCGGTGATCTCCGGAGCGCTGCTGGCTCCGGTGCTGCTGCTCTGGGGCCTTTTGCGCGTGAGCGGACTGACGGGTTCACTGCTGCTCAACCTGGAAGCGCCCTTCACCATGGCCCTGGCGGTCCTCGCGTTCGGCGAGCACTTGTCGCTGCGCGAGCTGGCGGCGGCGGCGCTGGTGGTCGGCGGAGGGATGCTGCTGGGCGCGCGGGGAGAGCTGGCCGCCTCCGCCGCGGGCCCGGTCGCCATCGCGCTCGCCTGCCTCTGCTGGGCGCTGGACAACAACCTGAGCGCGCGGCTGGCGATGAAGGACCCGGTGCAGGTCTTGCGCATCAAGACGCTCTTCGCTGGCGCCGTGAATCTGGCGCTCGCGCTGGCCGCCGGGTACAGATGGCCAAAGGCGGGGACGGCGGCGGCGGCGCTCGCGGTCGGCGCCGCGAGCTACGGAATCAGCTTGCTCCTGTACCTCAAGGCGCAGCGCGCGCTCGGGGCGGCACGGCAGGCGGCCCTCTTCGCGGCGGCGCCCTTCGCGGGAGCGGTGCTGGCGGTGCCGCTCCTGGGCGACAGGCCCTCGGCATGGGATGCGGTCGCGGCGGCGATGATGGCGGCGGGCGTGGCGGTGCTGGTTCGCGCGCGGCACGCACACGTGCACCGGCACGACGTGATCACGCACGAGCACGCGCACGTGCACGACGTCCACCATCAGCACGAGCACGCGCATGCCGTCACCGAGCCGCACTCGCACGTGCACACGCACGACGCGCTCACCCACGAGCACGCGCACGTGTCGGACGCCCATCACCGGCATCGGCACTGAAATTCGGGGACACGATACGTAATTCGTCGTATCGTGTCCCCGAATTATTGATCAGGGAGCGGCCCGCAGCGAATAGCGCAGGAAGAGATGAGAGCCGTTGCGGCGGGCAGACCGGAGCTGCATCGACCTTCCCTGGAGGTCCCTTGCCTCTGCGATCGATTTGCGCCCGTCCCCGGTCCACCGGCCGAACATGCGCGGAGACAGGGTCAGGAAGAGATCGTCGATCTGGTCGGCGGCGAGAAGCTCGGCGAAGAGGCCGGGACCGCCTTCGCAAACGATGCGGCGATGGCCGTCGGCGTGGAGGGCGGCCACGATCTCGGTGGGCTGGAGCCGGCCCCTGAGCACGGCGCCCTCGGCCAGCGCGGGATGCGCGGGATCGAGGTTGCCCGAACCCGAGACGACGTACAGGCGCGGGCGTGGAGAGAGGCCCAGCTTGCGGCGCAGCTCGGTGTAGAGCGCGGCGGCGGCGGGAAAGATCGATTCGGGAAACCAGAGATCGTGCGGCGCGGCGCGCAGCGTGCCGGCGCCGATGAGCACCGCGTCGGCGCAGGCGCGCAAAAGCCCCATCAGCAGGCGATCGGCCTCGGAGCCTCCGCTCACCACGGCGCCCGATTCGCCGGCGGCGTCCTTCAGCGCCACGACACCGTCCACCGACTCGACGAAGTTGGCGAAGACGCCGCCAGGCGCGAGCGCCAGATCGCCTCCCCAGGCGCGCGCCAGCTCGCCGGAGAGCCCGACGCCATCGCGCGTCCCCTCGTCGAACAGCACTTCGAACGTCGGCAGCGTTTGCAAGCGGGTTTCTCCGGTGCGAGAAGGCGCGGGTGATCCTGGTCGCGGGAAACTATTGCCACGACACCCTCATCTCCACCACGGGTGTCGAGCAGGCGCTGGGCGGTTCGGCGGCGTACGCCTCGGCCATCCTCGACGCCCTGGGCGAGCCGCACGCCGTCGTCTCCAAGGCCGGCAGCGACTTCCGCTACGCCGCCCGCGTCTCGCAACAGCCCCGCATCGTGCCGGGCCGGACCACCGCATTCGTCGACGACTACAGCGCTGGGGAGCGGAGGCAGCGCGTCGATGCCGTGGCCCCCGCCATCGAGCCGGCCGACCTGGATGGCCGATACGAACTGGGCATCGCCTGCGCCATCGCCGGAGAGCTGCCGCCGCGGACGCTGCTGCGCATGCGCGAGCTCTGCCGCATCCTGGTCGGCGACGCGCAGGCGCTGCTCCGCGAGATCTCCGCGGAGGGGGAAGTGACGCTGCGGCGCCCGCAGCCGCAGATGCTGGAGTCGCTCGACTTCCTCAAGGCGAGCCGCGAAGAGTCGGCGCTCCTCGAAGTCAAGGCGCTGCCCCCACGCTTGACGCTGATCGTCACCGACGGCCCACGCGGATGTGATCTGATGACCGCGGGCTCCGCGCTGCACGTGCCCGCGCTTCCCGCGCAGGAGAAGGATCCCACCGGCGCCGGCGACTGCTTCCTGGCGGGTTTCGCGGCGGGGCTCGCGCGCGGCCTGGACCCGGCACGCGCAGCGCGCATCGGCGCATACTGCGGCGCCCGCGCCGTGGAGCAGATCGGGGTGCCGCGCCTCACCCGCGACGAGGCGCGGACTGCCCTCGAACTCTAGAAGCGCCCCGCCGAGAGCGCGAAGGATGGACCGTTCGCGTTGGAGACGCCGGGGTCCGCGTCCGCGACGGCGCGGCGCGCAGGCGGTTGGGTCGCGGATTCGTACACACCGTAGCCCGCGCCCGCCAGGATGCCGATGCCCGCGCCCACCATCAGATTCCGCGCCCAGTTGTTGCCCTGGTCGATCAGCGTGATCCCGCCGCCCACCAGCGCCCCGGCCACGCCGCCATACAGCGCGTCGGTGGCGATGATGGCCACCGCGGATCGGCCGCTCGGCGCCGTGATCACGCCCGAGGGCTCGTTGTCCACCTGCACCTGCGTCTGCGTCCTGGCGGAAGCCGGCGGCGGAGGCACATAGTTGGGATCGTTCGGATTCACCACCACCTGGGTCGTGGGCGGCGGCGGGCTGCTCTGCGTGGTCACCGTCGTGCTCGAGGAGGGCGGCGGCGGGGGCGGCGCCTGCTCCTGGGGCTGGGAGGTCACGGTGGTGGTGGTCTGCGCCACCGCGGGCAGCGAAAGCAGCGCGAGCACGAGCGCGAAGCTCCTCTTCATGGGGCTCCTCCGGAATGAGATGTACGTGTCAGGCTGGAGCCGACGCCCCGCGTCCGCAATCCTCGAGCCGCCCTGCCCCCGCCCACCTGGTTCGCGGGTGGCCGTGCGCTGCGCGCGCCTCGCGATGCAAGGGTTCCCAATGACCCTTTCAATCCGCACGTTCCGTACATGGGCGGCCAAGGCTTCATTCCAGAGGACGGAAAAGGCGGTCTGGTGGAAGGCTCCAAGGAAGCCGAGGAGCGGCGCGAGGAGCATTCCTGGGAGCAGCCGACCGGCGCTCCGCGGGCCGGCATGCAGGGCAAGAAGGAGCGCGGCGCGGCTCCTACCCAGACGCTGGATCGGCCGGGCACCACGCCCGAGCGCACGCCCGGAACAGGCGCCGAGCCGCCGCGCGAAGGCGGGCGCGTGCAGGATCCGAAGAGCCGCAACACTCCCTAGCACTGACTCACAGAAGGCTCGAAGCCAGCGAGCCCAGCTTGGCGATGGCAGCCTCGAACCGCGGCGACCATGTCACGCCGCAGCTCAGCCGGATGCAGTTCTCATAGCCCTGCCGCGCGGAGAAGATGGGGCCGGGCGCGATGGCGATCCCCGCCTGCAGCGCCCGCTCGTGCAGCTTGAGCGCGTCGATGCGCCCCGGCATCTCCACCCAGAGCACTGCGCCACCCTCGGGGCGCGTGGCCCGCGTCCCGGAGGGAAAATGCGCCGCCACGCAGTCGCCCATGCTGCGAACGGTTGCCCCCACCGCCTTGCGCAGCGAGCGGAGGTGCCGCTCGTAGAGGCCGCTGGCCAGGAACTCCGCCAGCGCGAGCTGCTGCAGCGAGGGTGCGGCGATGGTCTGCGCGAACTTGAGCAGCGAGACGCGCTCGCGGAACCTTCCCGCCGCCACCCATCCCATCCGCCACCCCGGTGCGAGCGTCTTGGAGAAGCTGCCGCAATGGAGCACCAGCCCGCGGCGATCGAAGCTCTTCGCCGCCCGCGGCCGCGAGTCCCCGAAGTAGAGGTCGCCGTAGAGATCGTCCTCGATCAGCGGCACCTCCTGCGCTGCCAACATCTGCACCAGCCGCTCCTTGTTCGCGTCGGGCATCAGGCAGCCCAACGGGTTGGAGAAGTTGGTGACCGCCAGCACCGCGGCGATGCGGCGGTTCCTCAGCACGCGCTCCAGGGCGTCGAGGTCCATGCCTTCCCGCGAGCAGCTGGGGATCTCCACCACCTTCAACCCCAGCGCCTCGATCAGCTGCAGCGTGCCGAAATACGCGGGCGACTCGATGGCGATGGCGTCGCCCTGCTTCGCCACCGCCAGCAGCGACAGCTGCACCGCCTCCATGGCTCCGCAAGTCACGATGAAGTCGTCAGGCGAGAGCGTGCAGCCCCACTCCAGCGACCGGCGCGCGAACTGGCGCCGCAGGGAGCGCGCGCCGGGGGGCAGCTCGTAGGTGAAGCCGAGGCCGTCCCGCGCGATGGCCGCGGCGATGCGCCCCAACCTCTTCCAGGGAAAGAGCTCCGGCGCGGGCTGGTTGCACCCGAGCGGGACGAGATCCGGATCGCGGGCGCTGTCCACCACCCTCGCCACCAGCGCGCTCACCGAGACGGGTGTCGCCGCCATCGCCGGCCGCGTCGGCGGTGGCTCGGGAGGAAGCGGCCGCTGCCAGCGCACGTAGTGGCCCGACTGCGGCCGCGCCTCGATCAGCCCGCGCGCCTCGAGCTGGAGATACGCCTGCAGCACGGTGGAGACGCTGACGCGCTCGCGCTCGGAGAGCCGCCGCACCGAGGGCAACCGATCTCCGGGGCGCAATGCCCCCACCCGCATCGCCTCTTCCAGTTTGCCCGAGACGCGTTCGTAGAGCCGGATCTGGTGCATGCGCCGGAGTCTGTCGCGGACCAGCACAGCTTGCAACCTGCTTGATCTGTGCCGGTTACAGTTCATGGCGACTGCATCTGTTCAGGTCGCGTGCGGAGCGCTAAGCCGTGCAGCATGCGACCCGATACCGTGCTCGTCCACGCCGGAGAGCCCCGCCCGCGCGAAGGCGGCGCGGTGGCGATGCCCATCTACCAGTCGAGCACGTTCGAGGAGACGGAGGGCCGCGGCTACCACGACATCCGCTATGCGCGCCTCTCCAACACGCCCTCCCACGACGCGCTTCACGCCAAGCTCGCCGCCCTGGAGGGCGCCGAGGCCGCGCTGGCCACCGCCAGCGGCATGGCGGCGGTGAGCGCGACCCTGTTCTCGCTGCTGCGCGCGGGCGATCACCTGATCGCCCAGGACGGCCTCTACGGCGGCACGCATGATCTGATGACCCGCGACCTGCCGCGCCTCGGCATCGAGGTGTCGTTCGTCTCCGGCGACGATCCCGCGGCCTGGGCACGCGCCGCGACGCCCCGCACGCGCGTCTTCTACTGCGAGGCGATCACCAATCCGCTGTTGCGCGTGGCCGACCTGCCCGCCATCGCCCGGTTCGCGCGCGAGCGCGGCCTGGTCTCCGTCATCGACAACACCTTCGCCACGCCGCTGGGCTTCCACCCGTTGCATCACGGCTTCAGCCTGGCCGTGCACAGCGCCACCAAGTACCTCAACGGCCACAGCGACCTGATCGCCGGCGCCGTCGTAGGTCCCGCCGACCGCGTGCGCGAGGTGAAGAAGACGCTCGATCACCTGGGCGGCTCGCTCGATCCGCATGCCTGCTTCCTCCTGCAGCGCGGGATGAAGACGCTGGGCGTGCGCTTCCGCCAGCAGTGCGCCACCGCTCTCTCGGTCGCCGGGTTCCTCGAGTCGCAGTCCGCGGTCGCGCGGGTCAACCATCCCGGCCTCCCCAGCCATCCGCAGCACGCGCGCGCGAGGGAGCTGTTCGCGTACTCCGGCGCGATGATCAGCTTCGAGCTGCGCGGCGGAGCGGACGCGGCGGAGCGCATGTTCAAGCGGCTCCAGCTGCCCATCCACGCGCCCAGCCTGGGAGGACCGGAGACGCTGGTGACGCGGCCTGCAGCCACCTCGCACGCCGGCCTGACGGCCGAGGAGCGGGCGCGCATCGGCATCAGCGAGGGCCTGGTGCGGGTCTCCATCGGACTGGAAGCTCCGGAAGACCTGATCGAGGACTTCGGCAGCGCGCTGGGATGAACATCACCAGCGCATCGCGTCATTGACGCCGCGCTGGTCGGGGCCTATCAAACGCGCCGGCGCAAAGAGGTTTTTTGCTATCGCGCCGGTGGGGTGAGCCATGCAGCGCACGCGTATTCTCGGCACGGGATTCGTCACCGGCGAGCACAAGATCACCAACGCGGCGCTCGCCACCATGATGGAGACGTCCGACGAGTGGATCCGCGAACGGAGCGGCGTGGAGGAGCGCTACTACGTGGAGAACGGTACCACCACCACGAACCTCGGAGCGGCAGCCGCGCGCAAGGCCATCGCCGACGCCGGCATCAAGAGCGAAGAGATCGACTACATCGTGTTCGCCACCATGACGCCGGACCACTACTTTCCCGGTTGCGGCAGCCTGCTCCAGCACCAGCTGGGGCTCGCCACCATCCCGGCGCTGGACATCCGCCAGCAGTGCACGGGCTTCATCTACGGACTTCAGATCTGCGATGCCCTGATCCGCTCCGGCACGGCGCGCACCGTGCTGCTGGTGGGCGCCGAGGTGCACTCCGGCTTCATGCCCTGGACGCAATGGGACTACCTCTTCGGCCGCGGCGGCGAGCCGCCCAGCGCCACCGAGAAGGCCTGGATCACGCGCTTCCGCGACCGCATCGTGCTCTTCGGGGACGCCGGCGGGGCCTGCGTGCTGCGCGGCGAGGAGGGCGACCGCGGCCTGCTCGGCTTCAAGATCCACGCCGACGGCAACGGCTACGAGGCGCTCTACGTTCCTGCCGCCGGCTTCGCGCAGCGCCCGTACATCACCGAAGGCGACCTGCGCGAGGGCCGGCACGTTCCCGAGATGAACGGCCGGCAGGTCTTCAAGCTGGCGGTGTCGCGCATGCCCCAGGTGGTGCGCGAGGTCTGCGCCCAGACCGGCGTGGCAGTGCGCGACCTCGACTTGCTCATCGCGCACCAGGCCAACCTGCGCATCAACGAGATGGTGCAGCGCACGCTCGAGCTTCCCGACGAGAAGGTGTTCAACAACATCCAGCGCTACGGCAATACCACCGCCGCCACCATTCCCATCGCGCTCGACGAAGCGCGCAAGGCTGGCCGCGTCCGCGACGGCGCGCTGGTCTGCTTCGTCGGCCTGGGGGCGGGCTTCCACTGGGGCGCCGCACTGATGCGCGCATAGTGCCTCGACCGAGGCGCTAGTGGCGGGATCCGCGGGCATCCCTATACTGCGCGCCATGGACGCGTACCTCGATCCCCATCCTCCCGGCACGCCGCCGGCCCTGGTCGTCGGCACGATGAACTTCGGCAAGCGCACCCCCGAGCCGGAGGCAACTCGCATCGTGCAGCGCGCGCTGGAGCGCGGGCTCACCTTCTTCGACACGGCCAACGCCTACGTGGAGGGGGAGTCGGAGCGCATCCTCGGGCGCGCGCTGGGCAAGAAGCGCTCGCAGGCGCGCATCGCCACCAAGGTGGGCATCGGGCCGAAGATGACCGAGCCCGAGGGCCTCGCGCCGGAGCGCATCGCCGCGGCGTTGGACGAGAGCCTGAAGCGGCTGGGCACCGACCGCGTGGAGCTCTACTACTTCCACAAGCCCGATCACTCGCGGCCGCTGGAAGCGTCGCTCCACGCCGTGGAGAAGCTGATCGCCTCGGGAAGGGTCGGCGCCTTCGGCGTCTCCAACTTCGCCTCCTGGCAGATGCTGGAGATGATCCACGCCGGCGTGAAGCCGCGCGTCTCGCAGCAGATGTACAACCTGCTCATCCGCCAGCTGGAGATCGAGAACTTCCGCTTCGCCCGCAAGTACGGTGTCCACACCACCGTCTACAACCCGCTGGGAGGCGGCCTGCTCGCGGGCAAGCTGAAGCGAGATGCGCCGCTTTCGCCCGGGTCGCGCTTCGACAAGAACCCCATGTACCAGCGGCGCTACCTCAACGACCGCTTCTTCGACCTGGCCGAAGCCTTCGCGGGGCTCGCCGCCGAGGCGGGACGCACCCCGGTGGAGTTGGCCTACCAATGGGCGGCCTCGCGAACCGGGGTGGACTCGATCCTCCTCGGGCCGGCCAGCGTGGAGCAGCTGGACGCGGCCATCGACGCGGTTGCCAAGGTGCTCCCCAAGGACGTGGTGGACCGGGCCGACGAGCTGTATCGGGCTTTCCAAGGTACGGACGCCACCTACGCCCGGTAAGGATGCGGACCTGGCGCCCGGGCCTTCTCGGGCTTTCCGGGTGCGGGCCCATGGGCGCGGGTGGGGTGGCGTGGACGAGGCCATTTGCGCTCGCCCTACCGATCGGGCAATGCTTTCCAACGCTATGAATGAATCGAGAGGCGTCCTTGGAGCCGCTTACCGCATCACCGCCGACTTTCTCGAGAAGCGGGGGCTCAAGAGCGAGGTGTCGGCGAAGCTCTCGCCGGCGTCGCGCAAGTTCGTCGACAAGCCGCCCTTCGCCTTCTCCTGGCACGACTATGCTGCGCTGGAAGAGATCGAGAAGGTGCTGCACGCGCGGTCGCCGGAGCTCGCGGCTGACCTCGGTTTCGCAGCCGCCGAGCACCTGAGCGGGACCGTGGTGGCGCCGGTGGTGAAGATGGCGCTGACGCTCTTCGGAAAGAGCCCCGACCAGCTCTTCACCAACCTCGACCGGTTCTACTCGATGGTGACGCGTGGCTTCAGCTTCCGCTATGAACCGGCTGGGGAAAAGGCCGGGCAGGTGCGGGTGACCATCTCGGGCGGGAAGGCCCACGAGTCGCTCTTCCAGCAGATCAAGGGAAATCTCCGCATGCTCTACGGCCTCTCCGGCGTGAACGGCACGGTGGACGAGCCGAGGGTGCTGCGCAGCGACGACGCCGGCGCCGAGGTGGCGCTCCGCGTCAGCTGGGCCTGAACGGCAGCCAATTTGACCTCCTGCGACCGTCTCGGGTACGTACCCGCGACCCGCCCAGGAGATCGACATGGCCGAAGGCGTCGCCCCCGTTGCCGACCACAAGCCCTACGTCGCCGACCAGGCGCGCGTCGCGGAGTTCACGCCCAAGGCAGTCGCCGTGGGCGCGCTCTTCGGGCTGATCTTCGGCGCCTCCACCGTCTACCTGGCGCTCAAGGCCGGCCTGACGGTCAGCGCCTCCATCCCCATCGCGGTGCTCTCCATCTCGCTCTTGAAGAAGCTGGGCGGGTCCACGATTCTCGAAAACAACATCGTCCAGACCATCGGGTCGGCGGGCGAGAGCATCGCCGCCGGCGTCGTCTTCACCCTGCCCGGCTTCCTCTTCCTCGCGATGGATCCCGCGACGAAGCAGTCGGTGGGAGCGGGCTACTTCAGCTACTGGACCATCTTCACGCTGGCGCTCCTGGGCGGAATGCTCGGCGTGTTGATGATGGTGCCGCTCCGCCGCGCGCTCATCGTCAAGGAGCACGGCAACCTGCCCTACCCGGAGGGCGCGGCCTGCGCGCAGGTGCTGATCGCCGGCGAACAGGGCGGCGCGATGGCGCGCACCGCGTACATGGGGCTCGCCTTCGCCATCGGCTACGCGGTGCTGCAGCAGATCTTCAAGTTCATCGCCGAGGTGCCGGGGTACGTCAGCAGCGCCACCAGCCGCGTCTTTCCTGCCGCCACGGTGAACGGCTCGATCACCCCCGAGTACATGGGCGTGGGCTACATCATCGGCCCCCGCATCGCCGGCGTGCTGGTCTCGGGCGGCGTGCTGGCCTGGCTGGGAATCATCCCGTTGATCGCCTCGCTGGTGCCCGCCGCCACCATCGCCGCCCAGCTGGTCAAGCTCGGATACCTCGCCGACGTCGCCCGCGCGGGTTCCTACGGATGGGATCCGGCGACGCACACGTTCGCGCAGCTCAACCGCGCCATCTACTTCGCCTACGTGCGCCAGATCGGCGCGGGCGCCGTGGCCGCGGGCGGCTTCATCACGCTGCTCAAGACGCTCCCCACCATCGTGTCGAGCTTCAAGGGCAGCCTTGCCTCGCTGCGCGGCGGCGCCGGCCAGGCGAGCACGGCGCGGACCGAGCGCGACCTCCCGCTGGTGGTGACGGTGGCGGGCAGCCTGGTGCTGGTGCTGATCATGGCGCTGTTGCCGTTCCTGCCCGGCAACTTCGGCGGCCGCCTGCTCCTCGCCATCCTCATCGTCGTCTTCGGCTTCTTCTTCGTCACCGTCGCTTCCCGCATCGTCGGGCTGATCGGCACCTCCTCGAACCCGGTCTCGGGCATGACCATCGCCACGCTGATGGCCACCTGCCTGCTGTTCCTGGGAATCGGCTGGACCGGCGACTTCTACCAGCCGATGGCGCTCTGCGTGGGCGGCATGGTCTGCATCGCCGCCGCCAACGCCGGCGCCACCTCGCAGGATCTCAAGACCGGCTATCTGGTGGGCGCCACGCCGCGGCTGCAGCAGATCGGCCTGCTCATCGGCGTGGTGGTGGCGGCGCTGGTGATCGGCTTCACCATGCAGGTGCTGGACAAGGCCACGGTGGACGCCGCCACCGGGCTGGTGCGGCACCAGATCGGCACCGAGGCGTTCCCCGCGCCCCAGGGAACGCTCATGGCCACGCTGATCCGCGGCCTGCTGGCGCAGAACCTGGACTGGCAGTTCGTGCTGGTCGGCGTGTTTCTCGCCGTCACCATCGAGCTGTGCGGCGTCTCGCCGCTCTCCTTCGCGGTGGGCGCCTACCTGCCGCTCTCCACGACGCTGCCCATCTTCGTGGGCGGCGCGATCAAGGGCATCGTCGACAAGCGCTCGGGCGCGAAGAGCTCGGGCCACGGCGAGGACGTCGGCCCGGGCTCGCTGTTCGCCACCGGCCTGGTCGCGGGAGGAACACTCACGGGCACAGTGGTGGCCTTCCTCCACTGGGGCGACAGGCTGGGAGCATTCGTGGATTCGCTGGACATCAGCGAGAACGTCGCCCACGCGATCGGCAACGGCGGGTATCAGATCCTGGGCGTCGGGTGCTTCGCGCTGATGGGGCTGCTGCTCTATCGGATCGCGCGACGGCCGATGGCCTGAGGCGCGCGCTGCCTAATCCGGCGGCGGGGGCGGCGGTGAAGACGGCGCCGTCGTCGTCTGGCCGGGGCTTCCAGCGCGACAAGAATGTCATGCGCGAACGGGGCTAATCCGGGGGGCCCGGAGGCGACGAGATGGGGCCAGTGCTCGCGGGGCCTGGACTGCCCGAGGCAGGGGTCGTGCCCGGGCAGGTGTAGGGAGGGTCCGTGTCGCCGTCGCGGCAGAGGGCGCCGACCTCGGCCACTGAGGTCGCGTTCTTGACGCCGGCGGCGCCGGCCACCCACAGCGCCTCGATGGGACTCACCGCCGGATCGTAACGGGTCAGGTCACCAGGGAAGGCGGGTCCGACAGTGACGCCCCCGACGACGACGAAATCCGAAGAAGATCCGGCGTAGGACCGATCGAGATGAGAGCAGCCGAGGAGGGAGAGAATGACCATCGTCGCTGGTTTGCGCACGTTTCCTCCTGGCATACGACGTGCTCGGCATCCCCTGATTCAAATCAATTTGCCGGTTTCTTCTCCACGCTGAACGCGCCCGTCCGCACGTCGAAGTGCAGACGGAACTGCGTGCCGGCGCCATCCTTGAAATCGACGTGGTGCTCGAAGACGGTGCGCGCTTCCTGGATGAGGAACTTGAGGTAGTCGCGGTTCCCCTCCTGGAACGCCTTGAGCGCGGCCAGTCCTTCGGGGTCGCCGGTGAGATTCATGGCGGGTGATGCTAGCAGACCCGGCCGCTTCCCGTTATCTTGCGCCGCCTCGAACAGGAGCCCGCGCGATGCAGCCCACCCGTCATCCCGATCGTTTCGTCGACCGCCACCTCGGGCCGGACAGCCCCGACATCGAGGCGATGCTGGCGGTCCTCGGGGTCGGCAACCTGGATGAGCTGATCAACCGCACCGTGCCGGCTTCCATCCGCCTGCAGCGGCCGCTCGACCTGCCGGCGGGGCGGTCGGAATTCGGCCTCCTCCGCGAGCTGGCGGAGATTGCCGCCGGGAACCAGGTGTTCCGCAGCTACATCGGGATGGGCTACTCGGACACCGTCACACCCGCCGTCCTCCTGCGCAACATCCTGGAGAACCCCGGCTGGTACACGCAGTACACGCCCTACCAGCCGGAGATCTCGCAGGGCCGGCTGGAGGCGCTGCTCAACTACCAGACCATGGTGGAGGATCTCACCGGTCTGCCCGTCGCCAACGCCTCGCTGCTCGACGAGGCCACCGCGGCAGCGGAAGCGATGACCATGTTCCACAACGTCGCCACCGCCGGCGGAGACTCGTTCTTCGTCGCCCAGGACTGCCATCCGCAGACCATCGAGGTGGTGAAGACGCGCGCGGCGCCGTTCGGCATCCGCGTGATCGTGGGCGATCCGGCGGCGTTCGATCCCGCGAAGACGAAGATCTTCGGCGCGCTCCTGCAATACCCAGGCACCGACGGCGGCCTCCGGGATCCACGGCCCTTCATCGAGAAGGCGCACGCAGCCGGCGCGCTGGTGGCAGCCGCCGCCGACATCCTGGCGCTCTGTCTGATCGCCAGCCCCGGAGAGCTGGGCGCCGACTGCGCGGTGGGCTCCACGCAGCGCTTCGGCGTGCCGATGGGCTACGGCGGGCCGCACGCCGCCTACTTCGCCACCAGGCATGACTACGTCCGGCACATGCCCGGCCGCATCATCGGCGTCTCCGTCGACGCACAGGGCAAGCCGGCGCTGCGCATGGCGCTGCAGACGCGCGAGCAGCACATCCGCCGCGAGAAGGCCACCAGCAACATCTGCACGGCGCAGGCGCTGCTCGCCATCATCGCGGGGATGTACGCGGTCTATCACGGCCCGAAGGGGCTCAAGGCCATCGCCCAGCACGTCCACGCCCTCACCGCGCAGCTTGCCGGCGGGCTCGCGGCGCTGGGGTTCAAGCTGCGCCACGAGCAGTTCTTCGACACGGTGGCGGTGCGGGTGGAGGCGGCGCAGGTGGGCAGCATCTTCACCGCCGCGGAAGCGAAGAAGATGAACCTGCGCAAGATCGACGAGCGCACCATCGGCGTCTCGCTCGACGAGACCACCACGCCGGAGGACGTCCGCGACATCCTCTCCGCCTTCGCCGGCGCCCACAGCTTGCCCGACCCGACGGGGACCGAGAGCAATTTGCCCAGGAGTCTCTTGCGGCAGGGCGGTTACCTCACGCACCCGGTCTTCAACACGCACCACAGCGAGACCGAGATGCTGCGGTACCTCAAGCTGCTCGAGTCGCGCGACCTCTCGCTCACCCGCAGCATGATCCCGCTCGGCTCCTGCACCATGAAGCTGAACGCGACCGCCGAGATGCTGCCCGTCACCTGGCCGGCGTTCGGCCGGCTGCACCCGTTCGCGCCCCGGACGCAGGCGGCGGGCTACACGCAGATCTTCCAGGAGTTGGAGGCGATGCTGGCGGAGATCACCGGCTTCCCGGGCGTCTCGCTCCAGCCCAATTCGGGCGCGCAGGGCGAATACGCCGGACTGCAAGTGATCAAGGCGTACCACGAGGCGCGCGGCGAGGGTCACCGCAACGTCTGCCTGATCCCGCAGTCGGCGCACGGCACCAACCCGGCATCCGCCGCGATGGTGAACTACCGCATCGTGGTGGTGAAGACGGACGAGAGCGGCAACGTGGACGTGGCGGATCTGGAGGGGAAGGCGGCGGAGAACGCCAAGGACCTGGCCGCGCTGATGATCACCTATCCCTCCACCCACGGCGTCTTCGAGGAGGAGATCCGGCGCATCTGCGACGTGGTCCACCGCCACGGCGGGCAGGTCTACATGGACGGCGCCAACATGAACGCGCAGGTGGGGCTGTGCCGGCCCGGCGACTTCGGCCCCGACGTCTGCCACCTCAACCTGCACAAGACCTTCTGCATCCCGCACGGAGGCGGCGGCCCCGGCATGGGGCCCATCTGCGCGGCGAAACATCTGACGCCCTACCTGCCGGGCCACCCGGTGGTGCGCACCGGCGGCGAGAAGGCCACCGGGCCGGTGAGCGCGGCGCCGTGGGGCAGCGCGAGCATCCTGCTCATCTCCTGGGCCTACATCAAGATGATGGGAGCCGCGGGCCTCACCCAGGCCACCAAGGTGGCCATCCTCAACGCCAACTACATCGCAAAGCGCCTCGACCAGCACTTCCCCGTCCTCTACAAGGGCAAGAACGGCTTCGTCGCGCACGAGTGCATCGTCGATCTGCGCAAGGTGAAGCGCGACGCGGGCATCGAGGTGGACGACGTGGCCAAGCGGCTGATGGACTACGGCTTCCACGCACCCACCACCTCCTTCCCGGTGATCGGCACGCTGATGATCGAGCCCACCGAGAGCGAGCCCAGGAGCGAGTTGGACCGCTTCTGCGAGGCGATGATCGGCATCCGCGACGAGATCCGCGAGATCGAGACGGGCAAGGCGAGGCGCGACCAGAACGTGCTCAAGGGCGCGCCGCACACGGCCGAGGTGCTCACCGCCGATCACTGGGACCGCCCCTATTCGCGCCAGCATGCGGCGTACCCGGCGAAGTGGGTCCGCGACCACAAGTTCTGGCCGGCGGTCGGCCGTCTCAATCACGTCTACGGCGACAAGAACCTGGTTTGCGCCTGCCCTCCCATCGAGGCGTACAGCTGAGTTAAGCTTGGCGGATGGCCGAAGAGGAGCTGCAGGCCTTCCTGGCGAAGACTTCCTTCTTTGGCGGGCTCATGCCCGACGTGGTCGGCGTGGTGGCCGCCATGCTGAAGGAGCGCCGCATTGCCGCCGGCGAGGAGTTGTTCGGCGAAGGCGACCAGGGCCGGTCGATGTTCATCGTGCGCGACGGCGCGCTGATCGTCCGGCGCCATTGCACGGACGGCACGCAGGCGCGCCTGTTGATGATGCGGCCGGGAGACTTCTTCGGCGTCACCTCGCTCATCGACATGGAGCCGCGCCCCTTCTCCTGCTGCGCAGAGAAGGATTCGCTGCTGTACGAGCTGACCAACCTGGACCTGTACAAGCTCTACAAGACCGACGCCAAGACGTACGTGCTGGTCCTGCAGAACATCAATCGCGAGCTGTGCCGGCGGCTGCGCAAGGCCGGCCAGCGCATCGCGACGCTCGAGGACGCGCTGCACGCCGCGACCGGGCGTCACGACGAGCACTGATTCGCACCGGTACCTACCCGTCGCACCGCATTGACGCGTTGCGTCTCATTGAAACATACCGCGATTTACGGATAACCCCGCGACGATGGTCGGGAATTTACCTGAATCGGAAGTTGCCTTTAGGGCTCGCTCAGGCTCATTCTCTCCCGCCTCTTATGTTGGATGACGGACTGCGCAATCTAATCGCCTTGCACGGCGTCGGCGAGACCCGCAGCCGTGGCGTTCTCATTGTCGATGACGAGAACCAGAACCTGATCGTCCTGCGCAATTTCCTCGAAGGCGGCTACAGGGTCTTCGAGGCGACCTCCGGCGCCCAGGCCCTTGAGGTCGCGAAGAACGCCGAACTCGACGTGGTCATCACCGACCAGCGCATGCCGGAGATGACCGGCGTGGAGCTGCTCGAGAAGCTGCGCGAGTCCAAGCCCGACGTCGCCGGCATCGTCCTCACCGGCTTCACCGACCCGCCGGCGCTGATCTCGGCCATCAACCGCGCCCGCGTCTTCCGCTTCCTCAAGAAGCCCTGGCAGCCCGACGACATCCTCGAGGCGGTCCGGCACGCCAGCGAGCACGTGCACCAGGCGCGCGCCATCCAGCGGCTGGTGGCGCTGCTCGCCAAGCGCACCGAGGAGCTGGACGCGAGCCTGGGGCAGGTGCGCAAGGCGCAGACGCAGCTCCTGCACATGGAGCGGCTCGGCACCATGGGCAAGCTGGCCGCCGGCGTGGTGCACGACCTGCGCAACCTCATGGTGAGCCTGGGCTACGTCGAGAGCGTGCTCCAGCAGCGGCAGGTGGCGCCCGACGTCCTGGAGAGTGTGCAGGTGGGCTTGCATGGGGTCGGCAACCTGATCCAGACCCTGGAGGCGATGCACCAGTTCGCGCGAGGCGGCGGCCTCTCGATCGAGAAGGCGCCGCTGCAGCCCTCTGCCGTGGTGCAGGACGCGGTCGCCATCGCCCGGATGGACATGGGCTTCCGCTCCCACAAGGTGGCGGTGCACGTGGAGGAGAACCTTCCTGCCGTCCACGGTGACCGACAGAAGCTGACGCAAGTCCTCCTGAACCTGGTCCGGAACGCCGTGCAGGCGACCGGTCAGTGGCGGCTGATCGGCATCGAGGCGTCCCGCAAGGCGGGGCGCGTCGTGCTCGCCGTCGAGGATGAAGGGCCCGGAGTTCCAGCCGAGCTGAAACGCACCCTGTTCCAACCCTTCGTCACCAGCAAAGGCGAAGGCGGCATGGGAATGGGTTTGTACATGGCGAAGTTGATCGTCGACTCGCACCAGGGGGAAATCGCAGTGCTCGACCGCCCGCAAGGCGGCGCTCGCTTCGAGGTGCGTCTAAACCCGATGGAGGCCCCGAAGTGACCGTTCTACTGCACCGCGTTCGCAAATACGAAGAACTCGAAGGCGGCCAGGGCCGCGAGGTCTTCTTCCGCCCACACAGATATCGCGCCTCTGACCTCCTCCCTCTCAGGTCAGAAGTGATCCTGTCCGGCATGAACCGCGCCTGCCCGCTGCTCGACGTCTCGGAGAACGGCGTGGCGCTCGAATGGCCGGCGGAAGCGCCGGTGGCGGTGGGCGACGAGCTCGCCGACATCAGCGTGCGCTTCGACAGGCACGAGGCCTATCGCGGCCCGGCCAAGGTCGGGTCGGTGCGCGAGCTCGAGGGCACGACGGTCGTGGGGCTCTCCCTGGAGGGGATGCTCCACGTCGACGAAGTGCAGGAGCTGCGCGCCATCAAGGGTTTCGGCCAGGCCACCGCGCTCTCCAGCGAGACCTGGCGCGCGCCCGGGCACGATCGGTTCAAGGTGCTGGTCAGCGAGCTCCGCCTCTACTTGGAGGATGCCGAGCTGCAGCTCAAGCGGCTGGAGAACGACCTGCCCTGGCACGTGCTCCACGGCGAGGGCTCGCCCGCGCGCGAGGCCCTGATCGCGCAGCTGCGCTCCTCGTTCGTGGCCGACGTGGTGAAGCAGACCGAGGAGATCGACGCCGCCCTGCGCTCGGCTCCGCCAAGCCACGTGCCGGCGCTCAAGCACTTCTCGCATCGGCACGTGCACGACTACCTGATGCAGTCGCCCTGCCTGCACCGGATGCTGCACAAGCCCTTCGGGTACCCGGGCGACTACGAGATGATGAGCTTCATGTACGAGCGCAACTTCGAGGGTGCGACGCTGTTCGGGAAGGCGGTCAACCTGGCCTTCATCGGCACCAAGGCGGCGCAGGCGGTCAACCGCCGCAAGGATCTGGTCAAGCGCGAGCTGGCCAAGCTGATCGAGTCGCGGCGCGGGGCCGCTCGGCCCCTGCGCCTGCTCTCCGTCGCCGCCGGCCCGGCGCAGGAGCTGGTGGAGCTGCTCCGGGAGTCCGAGGATCTGGGCGCGCCGCTGGAGATCGTGCTCTTCGACCAGGACAAGGGCGCGCTGGCCTACGCCTGGCGGCGGCTGAAACGGGTGGTAGACGCCAAGTGGCAGAAGCGCGTCCAGGTTCTGTTCCTCAACGAGTCGATCAAGCGATTGCTGCGCGACGCCGAGCTGTTCGCGGCGTTCGGCCAGTTCGACGCCATCTTCTCCTGCGGCCTGTTCGACTACCTGCAGCCCTCCACCGGAGTGGTGCTGACCCGCAACCTCTTCGCGCGGCTCGCGCCCGCCGGCAAGCTGTTCGTCGGCAACATGGTCCCGGAGAATCCCACCCGGTACATCATGGAGCAGCACCTCGACTGGCAGCTGCTCTACCGCAGCCGCCCCGAGCAGCTGGAGATCGCGCGCCGCGCCGCCCCCGACGCCACCCTGCAGCTCCTCGAAGAGGAGACGGGTGTGAACCCGTTCGTCGAGCTGACCCGGGAATGAGCGCGCCGACTCCCCAGCAGCGCTGGTCGTCCTGGCTGCTGGAGCGGAACCGGCGCGGGACGAAGTTCGTGCTGATGATCGCGCTGCTGCTCTATCCGGCGTTCGGCATCCTCGACTACCTGTTCGCGCCCGCCGCTGCGCTTCGCCTGCTCTACTCCGTCCGCGTCCTGGTGGCGCTGGTCACGCTGGCGCTCTTCGGCGTGCTGAAAAGCAAGCTCTTCGAGCGCCACGCCGACCTCATCTCCAGCGCCTACATCCTGCTGGCCGCCTCGGGCATCAGCCTGATGACCATCTTCATCGGTGGCATGGCCTCGTCGTACTACGCCGGGCTTTCCCTGGTGATCGTCGGCACCGGCCTGCTGTTCGTCTGGCCGGCGCGGGTGGTGCTCACCACCCACGGGCTGATCCTCGTCTCCTTCGTCCTCCCCAACGTGCTGCTCGGCACGGTGGGCAGCACGGCGGCGGCGGCCACCAACCTCGCCTTCCTGGCGGCGACCGCCATCATCACCGGCACGGGGCAGATCGTCCTCTTTGGAGTGCAGCACAAGCAGGTGATGGACCGCATCGCGCTGGAGCAGACCACGGCCTCGCTGGAGCGCGCTCACGAGGAGCTCAAGCAGCTGGACGCGTTCAAGTCCACCCTCTTCGCCAACATCACGCACGAGTTCAAGACGCCGCTGGCCATGGTGCTGGCTCCGCTCGAGCTGATCCTGGACGGCGAGATGGGCGAGTTGAGCCCGGCGCACCGGTCCACCTTCGAGTCGATGTTCCGCAGCGGACTCAAGCTGCTCAAGATGATCGGCGACCTCCTCGATCTCTCGCGGATGGAGGAATCGAAGCTGCGCCTCAAGATCGCCGAGGTGGACCTGGCCGAGTACCTGCGCGGCCTGGTGGGGCAGGTGGAGCCGCTCGCCTCGCGCAAGGGCATCGAGCTGAAGCTCGTCACCGAGGCACATTCCACTCCCGTCTGGTGCGATCTGGAGCGCATCGAGCGCGTCTTCCTCAACCTGCTCTCCAACGCCACCAAGTTCACGCCACCCGGCGGGCACGTGCGCGTGGGCCTGCGCGAAGACCAGGGCGTGGCGGAGGTGACGGTGGAGGACGACGGGCCGGGCTTCCCGCCCGCCATGTCCGAGCGCCTCTTCGAGCGCTTCTACCAGGTGGACATGGGTGGCACGCGCCGCTACGGCGGCACCGGCATCGGGCTGGCGCTGGCCAAGGAGATCGTCGACCTGCACGGGGGCCGCATCCGGGCCGAGTCCAACCGCGGCGCCAGGTTCACGGTGGAGCTGCCGCGCGACCGCGACCACTTCCGCCCCGAGGTGCTGGACCGCCGCGGGCCGGCGCGCGACATGCCCGAAGGACAGCGCGCCAACGACCGCGGGTTGATGGACTTCGCGGTGCAGATGGCGGCGCGCGACGAATACCGCCTGCTAGACATCGTCGAGGCCACCGACCGGCGCGTCGCGGTGCGCGACGGCGACGAGGAGAGCCGCTCGCACGTGGCGCTGGTGGTGGACGACACGCCCGACATCATCCGCCTGGTGCACACCTCCCTGCGCACGCAGTTCAAGGTCATCTCCGCCGAGGACGGGCTCAAGGGCCTGGAGATGGCGCGCAAGGAGCGGCCCTCGCTGGTGATCGCCGATCTGATGATGCCGGGCATCGACGGCCTGGAGCTGACCCGGCGGCTGCGCGCGGGCGAGGACACGCGCCACATCCCCGTGCTGATGCTGACGGCCAAGGGCGACCTGGACGACCGCGTGGCCGGGCTGGAGACGGGCGTCTCCGCCTACCTGGCCAAGCCCTTCTCGCCCCGCGAGCTGCTCACCACCGCCCGGGCGCTGGTCAAGGCGCAGGAGACCACCGCCGACATCGTCCTCACCCAGCGCATGGACTCGCTGGAGATCGTGGCGGGCGGCCTGGCGCACGAGATCAACAACCCGCTCAACTACCTCAAGAACTCGCTGGCGCGCGTGCGCATCGACGCGGAGGCGCTGGTGGCTGGGCAAATCGCCGCCGAGGACCTGCCGCGCACCGAAAAACGGATGCGCGAGCTGTTCGAGGTGGCGGAGAGCGGCATCCGGCGCATCGCCTCCACCGTCGAGCTGATGAGCAGCTACAGCAAGGCCGGCTACTCCCGCCAGCTGCGCGGGCACGACGCGTTC